>SUWL01000088.1 GCA_015061495.1 Lentisphaerota bacterium | reverse complement strand
ACACTGATCAATCCCCACGCAGCTTCACCGCCGGCAACCGATATCACATAACGTCCGGCAACCCGTCCTGCCGCCAAAAAGTCCGCTACGCTGGTCATATAACGTTGAGAACGCAATGCTGTCCAGATAACAAATATCATCGGTATGATTATAAATAACCAGTCGATCCAATGCATTTTTTATAAAACTCCTTCAACTTCAGATATCGCGTGATATCACTACAAATAATAATATATCGCTGGGAAAAATTTTTTTCAAGTGTTGAAAAGAAAATTTCATGAAAATTTTGTCATGCTGCAAATTTACGCCCGGCCCTGACGGGCAGCTTCCAACAAAGAAATGACGTTTTGCCGGTGTTCATCCCACGCCTGACGGGCTATCAGGTCTTTCCGAACCAATTCGCCGCCAACACAAACTGCGCTGGCTCCGTTGGCAAAAAGTTCCGGAAGCATCCCGATGGTAATACTGCCGGAGGGCACAAGTTTCAGATACGGCATAGGTTCACAAATCGTTTTGAGATATTTTGGCGAAGTCAGACTCATCGGGAAAATTTTAACAAAGTCCGCTCCGTACTGATGCGCCGTAAATGCCTCATACGGAGTAAATGCCCCCATAATCACCGGAACATCATACTGATGCGCAATTTCAGCCATATCAACGACCGGCACCGGAGAAACCAGAAATTCGGCTCCGGCATCCAGTGCCGCACGTGCCATTTCCACCGAAAGGATCGTCCCCATACCGATAGCAAGACTGCCTTGAAAAGATTTTTTTAGAGCTGCAAGGTGTTTTAAGGCATCCGGCATGGTCATGGTAAATTCAACCGAAGTGATGCCGCCTTGCAGAAACGAATCGCACAAGTTATAAAGATCCTCTCCGGAATCCAACCGGACGACCGGAATGATCCCCGGGGCAGTTATTTTCTCAATCCGTTGATTCAACATAATTCATCTCCTTACTGAAATATCCTTTCCTGATAAAAAATTCTGTATTTCATCCAGGGTGATCAATCCGAAATCCCCCCGTACAGTCTGTTTTAAAATTTGTGCGGCAACAGCAAAGTCAACTGCCGCTTGCTCCGGCATATTGCGCTGCAGCGCATAAATGACCGCTCCGCCGAAAGCATCGCCGCCACCGATCCGGTCGAGCATTGCGACTTGATAAGTTTGCGAATGACAAACTGTACCATTTGAACTGTAAAGACTTGCCGAACAGCTGTTTTTATCCACACTTCCCTCATGCCGGTGCGTCAGCGCGGCGTTTTTAAGTGAAAACTTCGCACAAAGTCCGGAATTTTCAACCTTGAACATCGCTTCGGCAAGCTCCGCATTGCCCAGCAGAATATCCACATCGTTGAGCAATTCCGTAAACACCGCCGCTGCCTTTTCCCATGACCATAAATTTGCCCGGTAATTAAGATCAAGACAAACCGTAACCCCTTTACGGTGAGCACAGGCAAACACATTTTTCAGGAAATCCGGCATTCCGTCACTCAACGCCGGCATCGTACCGGATACATACAACCAGTCTCCCGGAACAAATATGTTTTCAAAATCATAATCTTCAAAACGGCTTTGTGCAAAAACCGATCCGGCACGGTCATAAATCACTGATGAAGGACGCATTCCGAACCCCTGTTCCAGAAAAAATGTCCCCAACCGTCCGGGTTTGCGTATGCAATGATCGGTATTGATCTGCCAATGCCTTGCGGCATTCAGAGCCGCTTCGCCCAATGCGTTGTCCGGAAATGCTGAAATCAAATAAAGCTCCTCCGCCTCCAGACAATGCATCAAAACAGCGCTGTTCAATTCTGCGCCGGTATACCGGATGTGAAAATTTCCGGTCTGAATAAAGCGCAGATGATCCGGAGCCTCAAGCCGCATCAGCACTTCACCGAGAAAAAATGTCCGCATATATTGAGTTGTCCTTATGTGTTTTACGTTAATGACACCTGCACTGTGCAAAAAACTGGATCAATCCGGCATCACATTCAATATGTTTTTACCGGTTCCTCCGGTAACATTGACCATCATCTGCAATTTGCTTGCCGGAGAAATAATCTTTCCCGCCGCCACATCCGCTTCGGTAAAGCGCGCCATAAGTATTTCTCCCGCCTGATAACGTTCCCGGTCGTAAATGATGTAAATGAAACCGTCTTCGCCCTCTACTCCGTCAGGATAGGAAACCTGCTCCCGGGCATCAAGCATAAGATTGCCGTACCATGTTTTGCCGTCATCGTCGGAAAGCATCGCCGCCAGATTGTTCCGGACAGCGCCCCCGTCGGCACCGGGCAGATGGTTTATCAGAAGCAGTCTTCCGGATTTCAGCCGGGTGATAAATATTCGCGAACACACTCCGCGAACCGACGATTCCTGCGGTTCACTCCAACTTTTTCCACAATCGGAGGAGAAGCTCTCAAAGTTATTCTTGCCCCATGCCGCCCGGATGATCATCCACAAAGTGCCATCACGCTTTTCGATGATGCTGGTTTCGTCCCATGAAGCATATTCGCAGGGCATCAAACATTTACCGGTTTCTGTGATTTTTTGAAAATCACTTTGCGTCAGATACATTTTACATCCGCTGTTGGCCACATTTTCCGGAGCTCCGACCAGATTTTTCCGGCAGACATATATCGGCAGGGCGATATTGCCGTTTTTCAAGGTTACCGGTTTGTTGAGCATAAGTCCATCGGATATCCGGGATGACTTGCTCCACTGCCACTTATCGGGGGATTCCAGATAATTGGTCAATTCCGAAAAAAATACGCCGCAACGCAAGTCAATCGGCTTGCGGTTGCACGGGGAAAAACTTTGCGCCCAGAACAAACGCACTTTTCCGTTATTGTCAACAAAAATATTCGCATCAAATGCCCGGATCCCATCTGCTTGCGGTTCAACCACCGCAACCGCATCCGACCAACTTTCCCCGCGATCATCACTGTACGTCACCACTACATAATTTTCCGGTCCTTCATCTTCGCCGCCGGCATACCAGCACGCCAGCAGTCGTCCCCCGGGCAATTGTACGCATGACGGGATACCCTGAAATGTGCGCGCGGCAGTCAGATGTTTTTTCTGCGGGGCTGCCACTTGCGCCGGAATCAAAGACAATTCATCCATTTTTTTACCCTCATCAAATTAAAAGTTTCTGTTTTCTTCCGAAGCCGCTTGAGCCTGCCACACCGGGGTACTGAATGATGAACCATCAGCAAAAGATACTGTGAAAAACGCGGCAGATATACAGCGGGGAACCGGTGCCGCAACCCGGTCATCACAATATTTGGCAACCGGTGCCGAAATTTTGCCGTTACGATATTCAGCCGGGGAACTTTCCCATTTGCGCCCGTTCCACCAGCCGCTTCCTCTGGTCCAGTTGAGCGTCACGCTCACCGGTTCAGGACCGTCGGACAATTCAGTTATCAGGAAATTATCATTGCGGAAAATTTTTCCGATACGGGGCAGACCGGCACCTTTATTCATCGCATCAGCAAAATGGAAAAGAGTCTCTTCTTCCCACGAAATAATGTGATTGTGGGAATATTCCACATAAAGCAGTGAACGGACATCTTTGATCAGCGACAGACTTTTTTGCAGAGAATCCAGCGGAAATGCCGCATCATTGGTTCCTGCCAGAAAAAATGCCGGGATATTGATTTCAGACAGATAACGCGCCGGGTCCCACAATTCACACCAACGGGCACGCAGTTCATCCGTGGCATCCGGATGGAAATATCCCAGCGTTGAATCCGGAGTATTCAGAAATCCGCAACCATAAACCGAAGACATCCAGGAAAAACGTTTATCCACCGCCGCCGCCAGACAACTCAACACCCCTCCCCAGGAGATACCGGTAACCCCGATGCGCGAACAGTCAACTTCCGGCAAAGTACGCAAAAAGGAATGCGCGGCAATAACTGCGGCAGTAGCGTGATATCCCCACTGTTCCCGGGGAGGTTCAGCGGCAGCTTCAAACCTGCCCCATCCGGCGGGACCGGATGCTTCGTGAGTCATCCACCGTTCTGCCTTCGTCCGGGCAAATGAGGGCGCCCAGGTCGGAATACCACCGCAGGTATCCATCGAAATTGCCGCATATCCCCGCTTGTTCCACAGCTCCACCCAATTGGCAAGAGCAGTTGCCCCACCGCCGTGAACCAGTACGACCGCCGGAACCGGATGATCTTTGTCTGCGTTTTCCGGCAAACCGTAACAGGCAAATACTCTGGTCTTCTTTCCCCGGTAGGGAACACTGTCGATAAAAACTTGCTTTACTCCCGGGTAGAAAAATTTTTCAGTCGCAGAAACAACCGGCTCCTGAAAAAAGGACAACAGACCGTCAAACGGATGGATCATTCTAATCACCTTCACTGTTAAACAGATTTTTTTTTATTTCCAAATCTGAAATGACATCGGACAAACCACTTGATAGAGCGTGATATCAGCGATTCGTTTAAAATATAGCACGATACTAAAATTTTTTCAAGCTGCAAATGGAGTTTTTCTGAAAATTTCAGAATAGTGGCGATTGTAAAATTTTTCCAACGTCAATGTCTGTATATTAAAGTTCTGCTCTTGACAATTTTGCAGATTGCGGTTATATTAAGCTGACCATCTGGAACAAAATTCTGCAATAAAACCGAAAAAGCTGTGATGAAAAAATTTATAATTGCCCTGTTGTCCTGCGGAGCGCTGCTTCTTGCTGCAAAAGAAGAACAAAATATCTCTTATTACGAAAAAAATGTTGCGCTTCACGGCTGCAAAGAGGAGATTGCCAAGCGTTGCAAACTGGATATTCTTACTCCGGATACAGAAAACTTCCCCACCCTGATCTACTTTCACGGTGGCGGACTGACCCGCGGAAACAAACATTATCCGGAAAACATCGACCGGACAAAAATCGCAGTGGTCGCCGTCAATTACCGTCTTTCAAGTAATAATGTAAACGCTCCTGATTACATTTACGATGCCGCCGCTGCCACAGCATGGGTTCTGAAAAATATCAAAAAATATGGCGGCTCCCCTGAAAAAGTTTATATCGCCGGGCACTCTGCCGGCGGCTATTTGTCGGCGATGATCGCATTGAACAAAAAATATCTGGCAACGTTTGGATGCGATCCGTCGCAGCTTGCCGGAGTTTATCCGATCTCCGGGCAGATGAGTACCCATTTCCGCATTCTCAAAGAACGCAAAAATGCTTCATACAATCCCCCGGAGTTTATGGTTGATGAATTTGCCCCGCTATTTCATGCCTCCAAAGATGCTCCGCCCATGATTCTCATCTGCGGCGATCCCCAAATTGATTGGCCAGCCCGGGCAGAAGAGAACCAATTGCTGGCAGCACGCCTGAAATATGTTTACAAACTGAAAAATGCCCGATTTATTTCAATCCCCGGGACCAACCACAGCAGCTGCCGCCGCCCGGCGTTAAAAATCATCAACGAAGAAATTTCAACTGCCTGTAAATAAACAGCATCCAATCACAGTCAATATTGTTTGCGCTCGTTTTACTGCAAATGTTTATGCTGAATCAGCAGAAAATCACCAAGATCAAAGTCTGCTTTATCACGCCTTTGCCGCAGATGATCACATCATGCATATCTTCCAGCAATATCCCGGCCTGAAGACGGTGAACTTTGCCATCGTACCTGCGTATTACTGACCGGCTGCGGACACTGGAAGCATCACACTTGTCAAAATTGTACACCGCCCGGTCAAGAACGATCCTGACCGGGCGCATTTTTGCATCCGGCAAGCAGTGCAGTAAATTCCCTGCCGCAAGCTGCTGCCGGATGAAATTTTATGATTTTATCACTCATTGACACTCATCTTGATCATTCCGTCACTGCCGGAGGTCAAACGGAGATTATTGAAGCGCAGCCGCAGTTTCGTTCCATCGGACATGTGTTTTTCATAAATGACAAACTGCAGACTGTGTACTTTTTTAAGTGATGCATCATTCAAACGGGTGAATGCTTTCATCGGGATGATGATTTTGTAGCTTTTTCCCGGCTCAAATTTATTGGATATGCAAACTTCCCCCTTGTTTCCGTCGGCGCAAGCCAAACCGAAGTAGATTTGAAACAAACTGCCGGCAGTTTCACTGTTGACCGTCACATCAAATTCGACCTGATTATATTTGACCATATCCACTCCGATACGGCCGTTGGGAACATTCTGCAGCCGGACCCAGCCATTTGCCGGAGTGTGTTTGCTGCCGGATTTCAGCTGATCGACGGTTACCGTATAGAGGAAACTGTTGCCCTGCGCTTCAGAAATCACGCCTTCACTATCGATCGCGTTCCAAACTGTCAGCGGATAATCTGCCGCATATACCGCACTGCTCAAAACGACTGCTCCGAGAACCAACATCATTTTCTTAAACATTTTATCTTTTCCTTTTTCGGATTTATTTTGCACCCGGACCGTCAATAACCTCAATATTTCCGGATACTTCGGAAACGACTTTACCGTCACAAACTACTTTTAATGTACTTTTATACATACCTTTTTTCAAATTTTTTCCGGAAAAGCCGCACGCGGCGAATCCGTCTTTGACTTTGCCGCTTACTGTATCGGCGATTTTGCCGTCAGCATCGCGTAATTCACCGGTGAAAGTGCATGCTTTACCTTTATAGCCGACCAACTCCACCGGGATGGAAAATCCGTTGCAGGGGAGTTCCACGACCGCCGGGATGCTGACTTTGTTGACAGTAGGTGATTTATATCCGACGAAACGGATATTTTCAAACTTCATTTTCAACGTTGCTCCATGCGGATAGTTTGCTTCGCTGATATAGAACTGCATGTGGGCGGCATTCCGGAATCCCTGTTTCGGCTGCGGCAAAATACCGTTGAGTGGAATGACCATCCGGTGTTTCACATCCGGTTCAAGCACATGGCTGATGCGGAAATTTCCGCTGGTATTCCAATCATAATTGCGCATTTCCATCGAAATGGGCCAGCGGTAATCGCTCTCCACATCCCGGTCACTGGAAACGGTCAGATCAAATTCCAGATGGTTGTATTTGCTCAAATCAACTCCCGGACGGCCCATACCGAAATCTGTATAAAGTCGTGGCCAGCCGACCGGATATTTGGCATGAGAGCCGGAACCGGCATTGTGATCGACTTTGATCGTATAAGTAAGACTGTTGCCCCGCTGATTGGAGATAGTCCCCTCTTTATCCAGAGATCGCCACTTGGTCAGCGGCAGAGTCATAACATTATCTGACTGCGGCATTACTCCCGGATTCACCCACTTGCCATCGGGATCAACGATGACCGACGGAGCGACATTGCTGTTGCATTCAGGGATCTGGCGCACTTTCATGATCTCGTTGGCGACCATAGCACGGTACGCATTCAATTCGGCGTGAGGCAGGAGATTTTCCCGCAAGTATGCTCCCTGCGGGCAGGTGGCATTCCAGATCCGCTGCAAAAGAGCTTTGGCATCAGCAAGGATCTTCTGCTCTTTTTCTCCCTTGCAGCCTTCGCGCTTGACGATATCATCCTGCAAAGTGTAGATGTAACGCAAATCATCTTCGCCCAGACGGAAGCACTCCCAGTACATCGTCATAAGCAAAGTGCCGTCTTCCCAGGTGAGATTGCCGCCGGCATAACAGATCCGGTTCGGACGTCCTTCCCGCCAAAGGTAGGGCAGGATGCTGGTAAATCCGCTTTTCCAGAAACCCAGACCGTAAGTCATCCTGCCGCCGTGACACATTACATAAGGATCTTTGATCTGGTAAGCATTGTCATTGGGGTAACACCAGTACTCTTTGTCCTTGTCAGCGACAACTGCTTTATACGGCACATAAAATTTGCCGTAATTGTAAATATCGATCACATCGGATATCTGTTTGTAGCTCTCCGGCGGAGAGGTGAGCATGGTGGTAAGTCCCCGTTTTTTGAATATCTCATACACCCGTTTGACCAGCATCCTGGCATTAGGATCAGGTTCATCGATCGGATTGTAGAAAAACGGCGGATAATTATTCTCTTTGGCGTGGGCAAGGAACTTATCCAGTGCATTGCCGATATCGGTAAAAATCGCTTCCGGCAGGTTCTCCCCGACATTATCGGAGTGTTTGCCCAAATCCTTGCCGGTATACTTTTTGAAAAAGTAATGCACCGATGCTCCGGTGAGCAGAATTCCCTGATTGATATCAAATCCCGCCTCTTTAAGTGCCGGAATATGGATGTCGTAATCCGGAATGTAAAAACGATCCTTGCCAAAAGTCAGCCGCATGTGCGGTGGCCGGGTGAAGCCGTATTCCCGCATCCTTTTGTACTCTTCGACCAGTTTTTCATAAACAAGCTGTTTATTGCCCCGGTTGCGGACGAAGAAGTCATCTTTTTCGCCGATGAGCGACCAGTGATAAGCGAAATAGTGTTTTTTGGGGTCACGTTTCAACTCAAACGGCAGAATTTTCACCGAATACGGCAAACGGACAGCTTCTTTCATGCCCGCATGTTTGATCACCACATTTCCTTCCAGTTTTTCCGTACCGTCAGCGGGAAGTTCAAAGGTCAGCACGAAACGCTGCGGCTCATTGGCGGTGACACTTGCCATACCGTTACAGGCGGCGAGAAACTCCGGCATCCGGCGGTACTGTTTGTCTATGGGATTGCTGGAAAACGAATGATAAAATGGATAGATTATTTTCCAGTAACGCACTACACGCACTTCCGGTTTGACGGAATTGCTCTCTATTTCAATGGAAAGGTCTTTCAATTCACTCAAAGGATAGAGCGCGAAGTTGAGTGAAACGAACTGCTTTCTTGCTCCCCAGCCGGTCAAATTATCAACTCTTTCATACGCCTGCGGGCGGGTTTCCGCCCAAACCGGATCGGTCAGCGGGCGGGAAAAGAGGACGAATTGGCGGGAAGTTTCCTGCTTATCAGGAGTAAGCAAAAAAGCCTTTTCCACATAAGGATTTTCCCTCACATCGGCGGGAACTTTTTCTTTCTGCACCGGCAGAGGGATGAACTCCGCCGCCAGCGGCAAAGACAAAAGAGCTGCCAGAGATAAAATACTATTTTTCATTTACAGTTGCCTTTATCACAGTAAATATATTGTTATTTTGAAATCTGGGTTTCGCCATCAGCATCCCATACGCTCCATGAGCTGAAGCGTTTTGTTCCATCCACTTCATACTGCAGTTTGGAATACAGAGTATCAGCATCGTCCATTGTTGCATGACCATCGGCCCACATACTGCCGCCCTGCCCCCGGTGAATCATAATC
>SUWL01000087.1 GCA_015061495.1 Lentisphaerota bacterium | reverse complement strand
GGAAACTCACGTCTACGGGGACAACGATTTTTCCCCGCCGGACGTGAGTTTCCATAAAGTGGCGGAATTTCTGATGCGCTTCCCGGTGGATCAGGCTGTTGTGGCTGAAACGGTCATAGTCGACATAACCTTTTTCCATGCGCCACAAGCCCTCTTCGGTATTGATCTGGGTGACACCCTGGATGTAACAGGTGGCAAGGGCGAGGTAGTATCTTTCAGCATGGTCGGCGGTGTCGTGCGGAGTGGAGCTCCACTGGGTGGCGAGGTGCGAACCGAAGCCTTTGGCATTATAAGCTGCCGAAGCGGCACGCAGAGATGCCAGAGTCAGCTCTTCCGGACCGTACATCTGTTCGGAAACCAGAAAATCATATCCCGCCTGGAAAAAGTAGCGGAAAAAGGTCGATGGTCCCGAGTGTCGGGTCGATTCACCTTTGCACTCATTGAGGTTGGAAATGAAGTAGCCCGAAGCCTCTTTCATATCTCTGGTCAGGGTCGGATCGTAGAACCACCATCCGTTGTTTCCCTTTCGTTTGGGGCGGATATGGGGCTGGATGCCGCCGTAATTGACCCGTTTTGCCAGCAGATCAGCGTATGGTTCCGGGAGGGCTTCATTCCGCCACAGGCTGTTGCTCCAGTAGTCCAGAGAACCGTCATTTTCGTGGGACTGTCTGCCCAGATAGTATTCGCTGCGCAAAAGTTCATCCGGGGGATTGGCATCGCATCCGGGCAGTTCACGACCGTCGACCATCAGGAAGTAGTAGATGCCGTATTCCTGCAGCAGTGAAATTATTTTCGTCCACATCTCTTTATTGACGTAACGGCAGCCGCCCCAGCGGTAGGATTGCCGGAAACAGACGGTATTGCCGATTTTGTTGCTGCAGTACCACTCGATGAACCGCTCCATCTCTTCGATTTCCCGGGGGATGAAGATCGAATCCCCGGTGGAAAGGTAGATTTTCTCCTCCGGATCGGCGATTTTGGCGACCCGTTTGACGGTGAATGAATCGGAATGCTCCCGGCTGGTGAGCGTGATGGTTTCTTCGTCGTCGGTCATCGGTGGCAGCTGCAAGCCGTGCAGTCCGGCTTTTTCGACGGTATAACTGTTTTTGCCGTCACAGATCACCACATTGTCCTTTGCCGTGCGGATCAGCACCCGGCAGGGAGAACCGTCCCCGACATAGTCATGAAAGGCGATAAGTTCAAAATCATGGTTGCCGTATTCGATCAGATCCAGCTGCGAGAGGACGAATCCGATGGCGTTTTCATAATCGTTCTGCAGGACGATTTTTGCCTGGTGTTTTCCCGGAGCGAGGACCCCCACGTTAAATTCATGGTCCATGCGGCGGAGGATCGAAGTGTATTTCTGTCCGTCAAAGACCGTTTTGCCGTCGATTTCGCAGCGGAATTCCAGATGGTCACGGCGGGAGAAGTTGTCGGCGATGTAGTTGAATTCGGTCATCCGGGCCTGCGTGGGGGCAAGCGGGGGAACGATGTTGTCGAAACCATCCGGGATGAGCCGCGGGGAACCGATCCGGATCTTGCCGGTAACGCCCTTGCCGATGTGGATGTTGATCAGGATCGCCGCGGTATCTTCCGGCAGCCGGAAGTCTGCAGTCAACACCTCCCAGTTGGCACTGCCGGAAGCGACATCAAGCATGTACAGATCATCCGGAGCATCAAAGGTATCATTGATGTGACGGCCGGCTTTTTTGCGGTAAATTTCCATGATGACCGCCACTTTTTCGCCTTCGGGGATCACCAGAGCATCTTTTTTCACCGGTGCGGAAAAGTGGAACAGCCGTCCCTCTCTGCGTTCACCGGCAGGCACATCCGGGAAGAAATCATTGTGAAAAAGTTTGATCCAGGCGTTGCGTTCATACATTTCGCCGCGGCAGTTTACGGCGACCGCATAGGTTTCCTGCCAGGAGTCCGCCGTACTCAAGGCATCGTCCAGAGCCATGCCGAAAGCGTAAGAACTGCCGGATTCGCAGCGGAACTTCCAGAAATAATCGGTTTCTCCGGCGATGCGCAGCGCATGTCTTACCGGGAAATCCCGTTCCGGCACCTCAAATTCAAACTCATAAGTGCCGCACGGCGGAATAAAACCGCTGCGGTCGCTGTTTACCCGGCTTTCCAAAATTTCACGGTTGAAAAATCTCATTTACTGCCTCATCTGTAATCATGGTTGTACGTTTTACAATGGATCAATTACTTAAAGTAGCATGTCAACAGCGTTTTTCAAGAGAAGAATCGATTTGTTGACAAAAAAATCCGGCAGAAGAAGTTTTACATGCATCACCCCTCTGATCCGCCCGGCCGATGGCGCACGGTAACGGATGGATGAAAAAATAAAAAGGATTCCGCTTCTCCTGAAAAAGGGGATGGGGCGTGTAAAAGGAAGGCAAAGACCTCTTTTCACGTGAAAAAAAGTTTTTCCCTTCCCCGTATATCACCCGGCTTTATTCAGAGCGCGGAGTTCTTAATTTTTGTCCAGCAATCCGGCGACTTTCAGCAGGACATCGCGCACCCGGTAATATTCTGAAGGTTTGAAGCGGTTATGCCAGAGCGGGCTGTTGCGTTGTTCCATTTTGCGCAGGTCATCGGCGGTTTTCCATGCCTGGATTTTATTTTCCGGTTCGTACACTGCCAGGGCGATCCGGTGGAGCATGATGCTCATTTCGAATCCGAAGATCAGCTCTTTGAGTGCCAGCGGATCTTTGCTTTGGGCGGAACCGGCGATTTTCATAATATCCGTGAAAATATCCTCCAGTTTGCCGATGGCATCTTTGAGAGAAGCGGCGTTGACCGCCTGGAATGCCTCATCCTGCCAGGGGTTTTCGGCGATATCTACGAGATTTGCGACAGCTTTCCAGCGGATGATTTTAGTTTCGCCGAATTTGCGCCAGAGTGCGGAAAGTCCCGTGCAGTTGAATTCCATCCGGTCGAATGCGGTTTCAAAGCGTTCCAGATCGGCGGCGGCATCGGTATTCCATGCGGCAGCTGCGCCGTAGATGATCCCGTACAGTGAATTGGCGAACAGATTGACATTGCCCATATCGCCCCAGTTGGTGTTGAGCAGTCCGACGGCACCGGCGGCTTTGCCTTTTCTGGCGTAATTGAGGATATTCTGCTGACACACGTGGATATCGGCGCTCCAGCAATTCCAGACGGTGGTGCCGGGGCAGATGTAGAAATTACTGGTCACTTTGGCAAGCGCGGCGGTATCGCGAAAGTCGGCTTTGGCGCCGTAATCCCACTCCAGAGCGATGGTGTTTTCGGGGAGGGTGCGGATAAGTTCGGGTTGAGCGGCGATGATATCGCCCCAGAACATGGCAGTCTTACCGGCTTTCCCGACGATGGCGATAATTTTTTTCAAAAATTCGACATAGAGCGTTTCCGTCCCCAGTTCGTCGGCTTTGGCGCGGTTTTTGCCTTTGCCGAGGTCGAAGGTCTCGTCGCAGCAGATATTGAAGTAATCACTGGAAAAGAGCGGGATGAATTCAGCGAGCATATCGGCGACCAATTCAATGGAGCGCGGGTCGGAACAGTTGAGCGTGTAGTGCGCCATGCGGTCATAAAAGGAGAAGGGAATTTCCGAAGCCTTGATATCCAATTCGTTGAGATCCTCTTTGCGCTTGCTGCGCAATGCCATGTAGAAGTGTCCGAATGTGGAGAGAGAAGGCACCAATTCGATATGCCGCTCTTTGCAATAGGCATCCAGGCGCAGGATCTCTTCAGCGGTAATGGGGTCGCTGCCCTCCCAGATGTCGCAATGGCGGGCAAAGGCAAAGGTATGTTCAACGTAGAGCTGCAGCTGATTGAGTTTGTAATATGCCATCAGATCGGCAAGTTCAAAGAGGGATTTCAGAGTCGGCACTGCGCCCCGGGTGATATCGTGATAGACACCGCGGTGGGCGAAATCCGGAGCATCCTCGATTTCCATGGAGCTGTAGACATTGCCGCAGGAATTGACGATCTGCCGCATGGTCTGCAAGGCGTAAAAAAGTTCCGTTTCAGCGGCGGCACTGACGGTAAAACCATTTTCTCCGGCGCTTATCCGGTAGGAAGCCGTTGCAACGGCTGCGGAAAATTCCACAGTGACCGACTTGCCGTCCGGCACGGATTTGGCGAAACGCAGGCGCTTGCCGGTGACCTTTTCAAAATCGTCTGCCAGCGAAACGGCGGCGCGCAGGATGGATGCCGGACAATCTGCCGGCAGCCGGATATTTTCCAATTCGTAAAGCCGGAATTCTTCTTTACCGTAAACCAGTTTTTTGGGAGCAGGGATAAGATGGAGCATGGTTGTTTCCTCTTTATGGAGTGTTATTTATTTCATTGGTTGTGATACGATCCCGCACCGCCTGCCGGCAGGAGCAAACCGTTATCGGGCGGTGATAATTTCTGCGGTCGCGCTGAATGTGATCTGCGACTTTTGAATACATTCTGCACAAAATTCAGAACACTGCTGATCGGGGTAAGGCAGTTTCAAAATTCCTGTTGATCAGGATGTCGGAGCAAATATTTACCATCAATTTTTTTCAGACAATTTCCTTCATTAAGAAAATAAATTATAAACGGCAGCAACTGCTGCTGTATTTGCGGATCATTGAGTTCGTTAATGATCTGAACTGCCTGTTTGTCGGATGACAGAAGCTTTTGTACTTCTTTCAGAGAACCGCACTCCCGGATCAGGTAACTCCGGGTGTCGGGAGTTACATTCTGCCAGAATACATCCCAATTACCGTTGGCGGCGTAATTTACCATCCGGCAGAAAAATTGTTCCACTTCATGCTGGTCTTCCGGTGAACGGGTGATGAAAAGCACCCGCAAATCCACATGCCACTTGCCGTTGACTTGCGCAAAATATTTTTTGTGCTGCAGACAATTGCGGATATATTTTTCCAATGCTGCCGGGTCTGTCGGAATAAAATACCATTTAAAAGACGGACTGTCGGTAGACATGGTCAGTATGACCAAGATGATCTGTCCGATTTCAGTATTCTGCAAACAGGGACGGAGTTTGTTTCTTTTTTCCGGAGGCATCAGCAAAGTAAGTTCGCTGCTGTTGCAGCGTTCCATTGCCCGAATGCAGCTTTCCAATGCGGCACGGGGGGTGCTTTGATCGACCTTAACTTGAGCGCATAACAGCGATGAACAAATTATGGCGATGATAATTGAAACTTTTTTCATTTCATATCCTCCTTGCAGTTGACTGTATACTTTACAACAATAAACCGGATTTTTCCAGCGTCATAAACCTATTTTTACTGAAAAATTACGGATTCTTACCGATATTCACCGCTTCCGGATTTTTGCGGCACGCCGACGGCGAAATACCCGTCACCTTGCGGAAGGAACGGTTGAAAGAACTGACATTTTTGAATCCCACCGCAAATGCCGCTTCTGCAATGCTCAACCGGGAATTTTTCAGCAGTTCCACCGCTTGCGTGATGCGGTACACCGTCAGATACTGCATGGGACTGATGCCGTTTTGTTTCGTGAATTGATGGATCAGGTAACTTTGACTCATCCCGGTCATCCGGGCGAGTTTGGCAATGGTCAGTTCCTGCGTGTAATGACGTTTGATGTAACTTTCGGCATTGTCGATCTGCGAAGAATTGGCGATCGATGCCAGAAATTTGCTCTTGCCGTAAGAATCACAGATAAAATCCGCTATCAACTGCAAAAGTTCCTGCAATCCCTCTATTTCCTCCGGCGTGAATACCCGCGTATTCCGGTGGTAAGTGGTGATCTCCTCCGCAGAAACCGGCATGAACTGCAGTGTTTTTGCCACTTCATCCACCTTGTCCGCCGGATCACTGCTGATCCGGAACTGCCCTGCACACAATGAGCCCAAATATTCATTGTGATCGTAGATCGGCAGGATCAAATCGTAAAATCCGGCGTGACAGCCGGAAAGTACCGCCTTGCGCGTGTTGCGCGCCTGAAGCATCCGGGTGTTGGTTTGACGGCGGCAGAGTTTCGCACCTTCAACCGTGCCCATGATCTTTACGCACAACGGATTGCAATGTTCATGACCGCAGAGGGTGAAGGTGCGATCGTCGGGAAGTATCCAATCAAGCGGGATGTGGAAGAGCTTGAAAAACGCAGAATGGTACAAATGCAGCAGTTTTTTTTGCGAAAGATCTACCATTTTTATTTTTTTTCCTTACAGTTTTTTATGTTGGGTACGCGCACATATCGGCGGCGGCGCATTGCGGGTAATCTCTTGTCAAACCATCGGACAATCGCTCCGTCATGCAGGTTTTACTGCACTCCTTCGCTATTGCCTCGGTTTAACGGCGACCTTACCTCACACTGCATCCGCCGTTTGGATCGAACCGTTTTCCGTTGTCGGCGGGGTAATCTCTTGTCAACCCATCGGACAATCGCTCCGTCATGCAGGTTTTATCCGTCTTCCGTCGGCGGCAGTATGAACGCATCGCAAGCACTAAAAAATATAACACACCCGGTCAGATTTGTCAACCGCGCAAACAAAAAAACAGTTTCTGCAAACAAAAAAGCATAATCTGTGTTGTTTTTCAATAATTTTTCAACTATATTTACCTCGAAAGCAAAAATTCAACCCAAGGAGTCCTGCGACTATGAATAAAGTACTTGTACTCGGTGCCCATCTGGACGATTCCGTTATTGCCATGGGCGGAACTATCCGCAAACTGGTCAAATCCGGCTGCGAAGTGAATGTTTTTTGCTTCGGCAACGGCGACGAAGCTTATGTCGAACCCGGTAAGCAGCAGCAGGCCGTCGAAAGATTCAAACTCGGCGGAAAAAATGCTCACGAGATCCTCGGCTGCAAAACTCTGGAGTGCTTCGATGTCGGAGATTTCGAAGTGAATGCCACCGCCGGATTTTACCGCCAGTGCATCGGTGCGATCCGCAAATATCAGCCCGATGTGATCTTCGGTCACGATTTCGCCGAATATTTCCAGCATCACGGCATGGCGAGGATGTCCATCGACGCCTGGAATCAGGCAAGATGGAACTGTTCTGCGGATTACGGCACCGAACCGTGGTTTGCCAAACGCTACTTCCAGTTTGAGGTGGAAGATATCCTGCAGAATCCCAGCCATTACGTCGATATTTCCGATGAATTTGAGGATAAAATGGCGGCGATGGCACAATACGATGCCGAAGGCGGTCACCTCGGCGGCTGGCAGGATGTGATGCGCGCCCGTGCCAGATTCTACGGTTCCCGGATCGGGGTGAAATATGCGGAAGTTTTCCGCCAGAATTTCTACCTGCCCGAAAAAATCCAGGATGTCGAAACGTTTTTCAAATAAGGAGGATCATAAATGTCGGATGTAAAAACAGTTTCCTTTGATTCCGATGAAAAAGGGCAGTACGGCGACGTATTCACCCAACCGCTTCCCAAAAGCAAACTCACCGTCGGTCTGCTCGGATTGGGATATTTTGAGTACTGGCGCATGTACCCGGCTTTGCAGGATCAGGTCCGCAGCGATCTGGATCAGGTCGCCCGGCTGCTGACTGAAGCTCTGCCGGATTGCCGGGTCGTCTATCCGGGCATGGTCGATACCCTTGACCGCGCTGAAGAGGCAGGATTGGCATTCCGCAAAGCTGAAGTGGATGTGCTGGTCGTTGCCGCCGGGACCTATCTGCCGGATTTCATCACGATGCATGCGATCAACCGTTGTGCTTCCCGGCCGCTGGTGATCCTTTTCAACACGCAGACCGGCAACGATGTCAATCCGCTTGACAACTACATTGCCACGATGCGTAATTCGGCACTGATCGCCATCACCCAGCTTTCCGGAAGTTTCCACAAAATGAAACTGGACTACAAAGTGGTCGTCGGGGAGATCACCGAATCTGCCGCTTACCGGGAAATCGCCGATGCGATCGCTGCTTTGAGCGCATATAAACGGCTGGGTAAAGTTACTTACGGCATTGTCGGACACGTTTTCCGGGGAATGTACGACCTGGAATTTGACCGTGCCAAAGTCAAAGGCTTCCTCGGCCCGGAGATCATGACCATCCAGGCGGAACACCTGATCGGACTCTGGCAGGATATCGATCCGGCTGCCGTCGAAGCGGAAACCGGCAAACTGCTCGCCAGATTCCGCAACCGCAACGTCACTTTTGAAGATGCCGCCAAATCGGTGCGTCTGGGTTTGGCAATGCGGGAACTTTATAAAAAATTCAACCTCGACGGCATGTGCTTTCTCGGACAGCACTATCTGGAAAAGATGACCGGCGCTCCCGCCCGCATGGGTGCAAGTCTGATCATGGAACAGGACAACTTCCCGGTCGCCTGCGAGGGGGATGTCGGCGGTCTGGTGATGATGGATCTGATGAAACAGTTTACCGGCAATACTCCGTTTCAGGCGGAATGGGGACAATTTGACATTGCCAATAATGCGCTGTTTCTGCTGGGACACGGCATCGGCACTCCGGAACTGGCGGTGAATGATGACGCGATCACGCTGACCGGTTCCCCGGAAGAGTGGGGATTTTCCGGTGGCGGATTGAATTACGAATTGATCATGAAACCCGGCATAGTGACCTTCGGCCATGTGCTTAACTGCGGGGAAACTTACCGGATGCTGATTTCCAGAGGGGAATCCATCTCCTATCCGGCTTTGCCCTGCAACGAACTTCACGCCATGGTCAAAGTGGATAAACCGGTCAAAGAGTATTTGAAAGAGTTGATTTCCGCCGGAGTTGCCCACCATGCAATCGCCGTCCACGGCGACTGCGCGGAGCAGCTGGCAAAAACTGCTGAATTTATGAGGATCGAAGTGGTGAGAATATGACGAAATTAAAAGACAAACTGCGGATTTTTGAAAAAATAGATGCCGGGGATCATGTCCGGATAATGGCACTTGGCAGCAGCAATACTGAACACTTCATGGTTGGAGCGCACTGGTTCGACTATGTGAATATGGGGTTTATGCACACCTACCGCAAGTGGACAAGTGACCGCAGTTCAGTGGACAATTCGCATCTTTGCCTCAATGCGGGCACGAGCAACAACACCACCGGCGAATTGCTGGCGAGATTTGACCGGGATGTGACACCATTCAAACCGGATCTGCTGATCCTGACTGCCGGTATCAATGATGCCAATCCCAACCGCAATGTCACGACCGAAATGACTGCGGACAATCTCATTGAAATGCGCCGTCGGGTCAATTCATGGGGCGGCGATGTACTCTTCCAGACCTATTACTGCTGCGATTATGAGAAGTTCCGGGCAGAAGCTCCGCAGTGGGCTGATAACTACGAACCTTATCTGGAGGTCATCC
>SUWL01000005.1 GCA_015061495.1 Lentisphaerota bacterium | reverse complement strand
AGCGTTTGAGTGCTGACATCGTCAACATGCAGGCGCAGGCAAGCAGTCTGCTCAAAGGTGAAACCTTGCTTGATACGGTGAAAAATATTGAAGCGCTGCAGGTGGATCTGGTCGTGATGCGTCACAGTGCCACCGGTGCGCAGAATTTTATTGCCGACCGGCTTAAATGCGGAGTTATCAATGCCGGAGACGGAGCGCATGAACATCCGACCCAGGGATTGCTGGATCTTTTTACCATCCGGGAGAAAAAAGGCGGTTTCAAAGGGTTGAATGTCTCCATCGTAGGTGATATCCTTCACAGCCGTGTTGCCCGGAGCAATATCTGGGGATTGCTGAAACTTGGTGCCAATGTCACTGTTGCCGGGCCTTCCACGCTGGTTCCCCGGGAATTTGAGCAGATCGGTGTCCGGGTTTGCCACAATCTTAAAGATGCGGTAGTTGATGCGGATGTGGTCAATTTGCTGCGCATCCAGCATGAGCGGCAGAATAACGGATTTTTCCCGGGGATCGGCGAGTATGCTTCGCACTTCGGTTTGAAATCTCCGATGATGGAAAAGATGAAATCTGATGTTCTGATCATGCACCCCGGTCCCATCAACCGGGATGTGGAACTTGCCGGAGAGGTTGCCGACGGTGAAAATTCGGTGATCCTTGAGCAGGTGACCAATGGTCTTGCAGTGCGTATGGCGGTGTTGTTTTTAGTTGCGGGGTGCCGGAAATGAGTGAATTGCTGTTGAAAAATGCGCGGATCATCGATCCGGCGCGCAATATCGATCAAATTGGAAATATTGCCGTGGCAGACGGGGTGATCGTGGAAGAAGCCGGATTGAAAAATCCGGAAGTTATTGATCTTTCCGGCAAGATCCTTTCTCCGGGGTTCATTGATGTACACGTCCACCTGCGTCAGCCGGGCAACACCACTGCCGAAACGATTGCCAGCGGTACAGCGGCCGCGGCGGCAGGCGGTTTTACTTCCATCGTCGCCATGCCCAATACCAATCCGTCGGCAGACACTGCCGGTGCCATTGAATATCTGCGCCGTATCGCTGCTGAACAGGCGGTGGTCAAAGTTCTGCCCTGCGGCAACATGACCAAAGGCGGCAAAGGCGAAGAGATGGCGGGGATCGGATCGTTGAAAAATGCCGGGGTCGTGGCGTTGAGCGACGATGGGAAATGTATTCAGGATCATGGGCTTATGCGTCATGTAGTGGAATATGCCAAAAGTTTCAATCTGCCGATCATGGATCATTGCGAAGAGACCACTTTGGCGGCAGGCGGAGTGATGAATGAAGGCAAATGGTCGGTTTTGCTGGGCATGAATGGTATTCCCGGTGCCTCTGAAGAGTTGATCATTGCCCGCAATATTCTCTTTGCCCGCCAGATCAATTGGAAAATCCACATGCAGCATGTCAGCACCCGGGAAAGTGTGGATATGCTCCGCCGTGCCAGAGCCAAAGGCATTCCGGTGACCGGTGAAGCCACTCCGCACCACTTGACGCTCAATGACGAGTGCATCAAGAAATTCGATACCAATTACAAAATGAATCCGCCGTTGCGTTCGGAAGATGACCGTCTCGCGTTGATCGAGGGGGTGGCAGACGGGACGATTACGGTGATCGCTACGGACCATGCTCCGCACACCCAGACGGCAAAACTGGTGGAATTCGACCATGCGCCATTCGGCATCATCGGTTTGGAAACTGCTCTGCCGGTTTGCTACACCCAGCTGGTTGCAAGCGGTATTATCAGTGTGGACAAGCTCATCGCCAAAATGACCGTCGGTCCGGCGGAAGTACTGGGAATGGAAAATTATTCCCTTGCGGTCGGTAATCCGGCGGATATCACCGTATTTGATCCGGCGGCGGAATATGTCATTGATAAAAATACTTTCCGTTCCAAATCCCGTAACACGCCTTTTGACGGTATGAGTGTTAAAGGCAAGATCAATTTGACCGTCGTGGATGGCAAAATCGTTTATCGGGCTGGATGTTGAAATGGATATAGCAGAAATTATACCGGAAATTTCAGCTATCCGCAAGGAACTTCACCGATGCCCGGAATTGGGCGGACAGGAGTTTCGGACCAGCAGTATCATCCGGCGGGAGTTGGCAAAAATTCCCGGCATCAGAGTATTGCCGCCATTTTTGCAAACGGATGTCGTGGCGTTTATTGACGGCGCGGCGCCGGGGAAAAATGTTACTTTACGGGCAGATATCGATGCTTTGGCTTTAACTGAAGAGAGCGGGGCTGATTTCGTTTCGGAAACTTCCGGCAGGATGCATGCTTGCGGACACGATGTCCATACCGCGATCCTGCTTGGCACTGCCAAAATACTGGCGGCAGAGCGTCATAACTTTGCCGGCAGTATCCGGCTGGTATTCCAGCCCGGTGAAGAGGGACTGGCTATGGCGCGGGATCTGATTGCTGCCGGAGCGCTGCAGGATCCGGTACCGGATTTCGTGGCGGCACTCCATGTGGAGCCGGGTGTGCCGATCGGAACTGTCGCTTTGCGTGAAGGGTGTATGGCAAGTTCCTGTCTGCACTATAAAGCGTTTTTTCAGGGGAAGGGCGGTCACGGCAGTTTACCGCATCTTTCCCGCAATCCGGTCACGGCGGCAGCGGCAGCGATCGGAGAATTGCAGTATGTGGTCGCCAACCGTATGAACGCCCAAAAGCCGGTGGTGTTGAGTATTTGCAGTATATCCGGTGGCAAGGCGGACAATGTGATTCCGGAAGAGTGTATTTTTGGCGGCACGCTGCGCAGTTTGGATAACGGGAGTGCAAAAGAACTTTTTTCTGCGGTTCAGGAGGTCTGTCAGGCGGTTGCAGCTGCCCATCGGGTCAGTTGTGAAGTCCGTACCGGTGGAGATTATCCGGCTGTCGTAAATCCTGCAAGCGGAGTGAAAATTGCGCTTGCTGCCGCTGAAAAATCGGGATTGCAGGTACAAATGCTGGATGCTCCGGCTATGAGTTCTGAAGATTTTTCCTGTTTTCTGCTGAATTCTCCGGATGGGGTTTTTGTCCGATTGGGTGCAGGTGAGGATCTGCCGCCGCTGCATAATGTGAAATTCCTGCCTCCGGAAAGTGTTTTTGAGCCGGGGATCAGATATCTGGTTTCAACTGCGCTGACAGTGTTGGGTAAGTGAGATTGAATTGTTACATCCATGTGCCGTTTTGCGCGTCAAAGTGCGGCTATTGTGCATTTTATTCTGAATCCGGAACTTCTGTTGGGCAGATTGATGCTTATTTGGATCATTTATCCGAAGTTATCGTGCCGGAAACTCTGGAAACGCTCTACATCGGCGGTGGAACGCCTACGATTTTTGATCTGCCGCGTTTGGCACGTTTTGTCGGGATATTGGATGATAAGTTCGCTTTTATCCCCGGAGCAGAACGTTCCATTGAAGCCAATCCGGAAACGCTTACTGCAGAAAAAGTCGCCTTGTTGCGCAAATTTTTCACCCGTATCAGTCTGGGTGTACAGAGTTTCGATCCGGCGTTGCGCATGCGGATCGGCAGGAAGTGTTCACAGCAGGCACTGGATAACGCGATCGAATTGATCCGGGAAGCGGACTTCCCCCATTGGAACTGCGACTTGATCTATTCGCTTCCCGATGAGAATGAGGCGCAATGGGAGAATGATCTGCATCGCGCGGTGCAATTGGGGGTCGATCATATCTCATGTTATTCGCTCACTGCGGAACGCACCGCTGCGCTGGGAGCGGAATTTATTGAAGATGATATCCGGGAAAAGGCGATGTATGAAAAGGCGCAGGAAATATTGTCTGCTTGCGGCATTTGCCGCTATGAGATATCCAATTACGCGCGCAGCGGCAGCGAGTGCCGGCACAATGTCAATGTCTGGTGCGGCGGATTGCTGCGGGCTTACGGGCCGACTGCCGCAGGATTTGACGGCATAGACCGGTTCACCGGAGCAGATACACTGGAGGCATGGCTTGCCGGGACTCCGCCGGAAATCGACCGCATTGCTCCGGAAAAGCGTTTGAATGAGATTTTTGCGGTCAATTTGCGCAGTGTTGCCGGATGGACTCCCGGATCATGGAGCCTGGTGCCCAATAGTGATAATTGGACAAACCGGGTGGAAATCGCCCGGAAAACCGCGCAGAAATATCCCGGTTGCTTGCAAATTTCACCGGATGGTATTAAATTATCTGCTGACGGATTATTGTTTTGGAACGATATTGCGGCAGATTTGTTGTAAAGGGTGGTAAAGATGAAAAAAAATCAGTTGCCGGACAAGGCAAAAGAGTTGTTGGAAAACGGTTCCGTGCTGATCACCGGAGCAGATGTTAAAGATGGCGTGGCTGAAAGAATTCAGGTTTATTTTGCTGATGACGGTGAAGCGGTGATGGATATAATTTCCAAAGATGATCTGGTGCAGAACTTCCCGGATGAGGGGGTTTTTGTATTGTATACCGCAAACGACGGAAAAACCGGAGAGTTACGCCAGCTTGAGATGTTTGAGGGCGAAGAAGATATGTATTTCCGCACCGACAAAACCCGGGATGAGAGCGATGAATTTGCCGGTGTCCCGACGGTGAGTTTTATGGAAACAGTCGAGAGTATTTGCGCTCTCAAGTTGAAAAAGGCATGACGTTATGGGCATCGAACCAACTCCTTACGTGCCGGTAAAACGCTATCTTATGGAAATCGCTTTTGACGGCGGCAATTACAGCGGCTGGCAGATCCAGCCGCATTGCCTTGCGGTTCAGCAGGTTATTCAGGAGCATTTGACAAAAATGTACGATAAGCAGCCGATCCATCTGATTGGCAGCAGCCGTACTGATGCGGGAGTGCATGCCCAGAATTTTGCCGCCAGTTTTCTGGTTCCTGAACAACCGGCGATCACGATGGAGCGGTTGTTCAAAGCGTTGAACCGGCGATTGCCTCCGGATATCAAGATCCATACGATCCGGGAGGTTCCGCTGACCTTTCATTCCCGTTACGACACCTTTGGCAAGGCGTACACCTATGTGTTGAATCTGGGGGAGGATTCCCCCTTCGTCGGGCGTTACGCATGGCATCCGTGGCGCAAAATTGATGTCGGGCTGATCCGGCAGGCGGCGGCACGGCTGGTCGGTACGCACGATTACTCCAGTTTTGTGGTGGAAAGACGGGAAATCGACGATGCGGTGAGGACGATTTACCGCATTGAGGTGGATGAGATCGGGCAATTCTGCTGTATCACATTTGTCGGCAACGGATTTTTGTACAAGATGATCCGCTGTTTGATGGGGATGATCGAAGCGGTCGGGGCAGGGGTGGCAACTCCGGAAGATGTGACCCGCATCCTTGAAGCCAAAGACCGTACCGCTGCTCCGGAAACTGCTCCTGCC
Source organism: Lentisphaerota bacterium (assembly GCA_015061495.1). GTDB lineage: Bacteria > Verrucomicrobiota > Lentisphaeria > Victivallales > Victivallaceae > UBA1784. The sequence goes on along the minus strand of SUWL01000005.1, from coordinate 56,433 downwards.
AACGGTTTATTTTTAATGAAAGTCTTTTATACAGAAGAAGACCGGGAAAACTTCAAGTTCCCCGGGCTGCCGTTTTTATTTTGAAATCACTGCGCCAATATCCGCTGTTCAAAATGCCCGGACAGAAATCATTACAATACGGGATGTGATATGAACTTATGTGGATGAATGCATCGCTTGGGTTGAAACGTTTCGCACCTCCAACTGGCGGAGGTGCTTTATTTTTCCGCTTCCAGAACGAATACGCACCCGATGGCAAACAGATTGGGTTTGCGTTTGGTCATGCGGGGGTACTTGCCGGAAACCGGATATTCGGCAACGATTTTGATTCCCAGATCCTGACAGAGTTTGCGGAAGTCTTTCAGCGTGCAGAAGTGGATGTTCGGCGTGTCATACCACTGAAACGGCATCTGCGGACTGCGGGGCATTTTGCCGGTGAATGCTACTTGCAAACGGCATCTCCAGTGCCCGAAGTTGATCACGCTGACCGCGGCCTGTTTTCCGATACGGACGATATCTTTCAAAAGATTATCCGGCCGGCGGGTCTCCTGCAGTGTATGGCTCAATATCGCCAGATCAAATGATTGATCCGGCAGGAAGTCCAAGCGGTCATTCAGGTCGCCCTGGATCACCGGTACGCCATTGCCTACACAGCGGACGATCGAATCCTGATCGATTTCCACGCCCAGAGCCGAAATTTGTTTTTCGTCTTTCAGTTTCCGCAGAAATGAACCATCTCCGCAGCCCAGGTCCAATACTTTGCTGCCGGTAACCACCAAACTGGAAATGATTTCCAGATCCCGTCTGCTGTTGAAGTCACAGTTGCGTTTTTCACTCATGATACACCTCCTGCTGATACCGGAGAAAATCTCTCACCATCTTGCCGAGCGTATCGACCTCCAGCAAAAAGGCATCATGTCCGTAACCGGATTCGATTTCGCAGAAAGAAACCTCTTTGCCATTGGCAAGCAGCGCATCCACGATCCTTTTGGATTGGCTGGTCGGAAAGAGCCAGTCACTGGAAAATGAAACCAGCAGAAATGCCGCTTTAACCTTTTCCAGCGCCTTTACCAGGTCTCCTCCGGAGGATGCCGTCAGATCAAAGTAATCGGTCGCCCGGGTGATGTAAAAGTAACTGTTGGCATCAAAACGTTCCACGAAACGACGGCCTTGATACTGCAGGTAACTCTCCACGGCGAAGTCAAAATCAAAGTCATAATCGTAAGATTCCGATTTATCCTGCAATGAGCGTCCGAATTTACGGCTCATGGACTCTTCGGACAGATAAGTGATATGCGCCAGCATCCGTGCGGCAGCCAAACCTCTGGCAGGCACGGCATCTTCTGTATAGTCACCGCCTTTCCAGTTGGGGTCGGCTTTGATCGCTTCGCGGGCAACCCAGTCAAAGGCGATATTTTGCGGAGAAAACTGACACGCAGTGGCGATCGGGATCACCGCCTGCATCATGTCCGGATAACTTACTGCCCACTGCAGTACCTGCATGCCTCCCATGGAACCGCCCAGTACGGCGAGGAGTTTTTTTATGCCCAGATGGTCGATCAGCTGTTTCTGCGCTCTGACCATATCAGCTACAGTAGTCACGGGAAAGGTCATGTTGTACGGTTTGCCGGTATCCGGATCAATGGATTGCGGTCCGGTTGAACCGGCACATCCGCCGATGACATTGGAACAAATCACGAAATACTTATTGGTATCCACCATTTTTCCGGGACCGATCATTTCATCCCACCAGCCGGGTTTTTTATCTTCCGGGGAGTGTTTGCCGCACACGTGGGCATCTCCGGAAAGGGCATGGGTGACGAGAACTGCATTGGAACGATCTGCATTCAACGTTCCGGCAGTTTCATAACGGATATTGACCTCTTTGAGGACTCTGCCGCAATCCATCGGCAATGGTTCTGGCAGACGGAAATCTTTGGCTTCGGTAATAAAAACCGGTTCGTTTGTCATTTGCGTTTCGATTTTCAAGTTCTCCATGTTTGTGTTATTCCTTTAATATAACCCATGTCTGAACTTTTTTCAACAGTGTGCTTGACAATTTGCGAAATTTGTTTTATAGTATGTAAAGTGATGGAGATTAAGATGCGCTGTTTGCTTATATTTTTTGCATTATTGCTGCTTTCTGCCGGTGGTGCGGAAGTTTTTTTTGTTCCCGGCTGGCGTACCGGTTATCATGGCAGAGAAGGGTGTGTGCGGATTTTGCGGGACATCTATCCCGGGTGTGAAATTACGGTAAAATCCTGGGATTCCAACCGGTCATGGGGGAGAACCAAACAGAATGCAGCGACACATACCCGCAAGCTGCTTGATGAAATATTGCAGATGTCCGATTCCCGGCGGCGGGAATTGATTCTGGTCGGTCATTCGATCGGGGCAAAGATTGTGGTGGATGTTCTCAATGAATTGCGTCGCCGGGGAATGGTGGTGCACTCTTCAGCATTGCTTGGCGGGGCGTTATTAAGTGATGATGCAGCGATAGCCGCTTCGCTGGACGCCATCCGGAACTATTGCTGCATTGTTTACAACCCGCATGATTGGGTGTTGAAAATGCTCTTTCCATTGGACAATCGTATGCACGCACCGCTTGGACTTTACGGTTGGACAGGGCGGGATTACCGGGTTTTTGAATCACAGGCGCCCAAAGAGCGTGTGGGATTTTTCAACCATTATGCCTATATTTACCTGGAAGAACTTGACCGATTGGTTGAATCGCTTCCTCCTTCCCGTCCGGAAGTTACGGTTATGCAGGATGCTCCCAACGAAGTACGGGTGCCGGCGGATCAGGTGTTCTGGACGGATGTCGAATTGTTCGGCGGCTGGAAATTGCAGAGCAACAAAGATTCCGGGATGTTCCGTATCCTTGATGACCGGGGGCGGCGCCGTGCCAACGGCTGCGAAGAAAAAATGCGCAGTGCGTTCACCGATGTGGTACGGCAGTTGAAAAAACATTGATGGGGTTACTGTTTTGTCTGATGACCTGCAAGCATCGCTTTACAATTGACTGTTGCGCAATTTTTCCAGCTGCTGTTCGCAGGTGATTTTGAAAATCTGATCGAGTATGAGGGCAAATTCGCCTTCCATGATTTTGGGCAGATCAAAGGATGAAACATTGAAACGGTGATCTGTGACCCGGTTTTGGGGAAAATTATAGGTGCGGATTCTTTCGCTCCGGTCACCGGTTCCAACCTGGGAACGTTTGTCTGCCGCCATTTTTTCCTGTTCCTGCTGCTGTTTATGTTCCAGCAATCTGGCATAGAGTATCCGCAAGGCGATTTCTTTGTTGCGGTGCTGGGACTTTTCCTGCTGGCTGGCAACGGATAATCCGCTGGGAATGTGAGTGACCCGTACTGCTGAATCGGTCGTATTGACATGCTGTCCACCAGCTCCGCTGGAACGGAATACATCGAAACGCAGATCTTCCGGTTTGATATTCAATTCAACGGCTTCTGCTTCCGGCATGACCGCCACGGTTATGGTAGAGGTGTGGATCCTGCCTCCGGCTTCGGTAGCCGGAACACGCTGAACCCGGTGGACGCCGCTTTCGAACTTCATTTTGCTGTATACATCGCATCCGGCAAGTGAAAAAGAGACATCTTTTATGCCGCCTAAATCGGTGTCGCTCTGTTCCAATATATCGACTTTCCATCCCTGTGATTCAGCATAGTGCAGATAGGCACGGAATAATTCTCCGGCAAAGAGTGCTGCTTCTTCCCCGCCGGCGGCAGGTTTGATGCCGACAATGATATTTTTGGAATCGTTGGGATCCGGTGGAAGCAGTGAAATTTGCACGCGGTTTTCCAACTGCTCTGCTTCCTGATGCAGTGATAAAAGTTCCTCTTCCAGCAGTTCCCTCATTTCGGCATCGTTTTCAGCGGTCAGCATTTCCCGGTCGGTATTGATGCTGTTCAGGCAGTTGACCCAACGGTCAAAATCAGCGAAAAGAGCGGTCAGCTTGCTCAATTCCTGACTGGCACGGCGGAATTGCACCATGTCGTTCAATACCGCAGGATCAGAGAGGTCTGCTTCCAGCACCTTGCTGCGGGAACGGAGATTGTCGATGTGATTTTGAATATCTGCCGGAGTCATGATATACGGTCAAAAAAAGGCTTGCCGGAATCCGGCAAGCCGAAGTAACTGTAAAATCTTACGCTTTTTTGTAACGGCGGTTGAATTTATCAATACGACCTGCGGTATCAACAAATTTCTGTTTGCCGGTGAAAAACGGGTGGCATTTGGCGCAGATACCGACTTTGTACTCTTTGCGGGTGGATTTGATAGTCCAGGTGGCACCGCAAGCACAGGTCACAACTGCGTCGCCGTAAGCGGGATGGATGTCCTTTTTCATTGCTCAATCTCTCTTTATGTTTAATGATTTGTTTGAAAACATGTCAAGATAAGAATATACACCAACTTTGCGTTTTTTCAAGCCTTTTTGCCAGGTTTTTATCAATATTTCATGTTTTTCTTTATTTCATTGGCGACATCATCGATGATATCTTCCAATGAATGCTGCGGGGTCCAGTTGACCAGCTTCCGCAGTTTGTCAGTAGATGGTTTCCGACGTCGCATATCTTCAAAACCTTTGGAATATGCCTGCTCGTAAGGGATGTATTCCAGGGTACTGCTGCTTTGCAGACGGGAGATGACCAGTTCAGCGAGTTCTTTGATCGTTACCAGACGGTCACTGCCGATGTTGAATATCCCTCCGATGCTGCGGTCATCATCCAGCAGCAGCAGCAGTGCCTGAACCACATCGGCAACGTGACAGAAGCATCTGGATTGACCGCCATCACCGTAAACTTTTAACGGCAGATCATTCAACGCGTTATTGACGAATCTGGGCACGACCATACCGTATTTGCCGGTTTGTCTGGGGCCTACCGTATTGAAAAATCTTACCACTGTGCCGCGTAATCCGGCGGATTGATGGTATGCCATCAGGTAAAATTCATCCAGCAGTTTACTGCATGCATAACTCCAGCGGGAGTGATATGGGGAACCGATAAGCAGGTCATCGTTTTCGGAGAAACGGTCGTTTTCTGATTTGCCGTAAACTTCGCTGGTGGAGGCGATAAACAGGCGTTTGTCAAATTCTGCCGCTGCCTTTACAGTATGCGCCGAACCGTCGATATTGGTTTGGATCGTATGTATCGGATCGTTGACCACCAGTTCAACCCCGACGGCGGCGGCGAGGTGAAAAACCGTATCCACTTCCCGGATAAGTTCCCGCAACTGTTGGTGGTCTTGGGAAATATCCATTTCCACCACTTCGGCGTACCGGCCGTCCACGCTCCGGATGTTATCTCTGGAACCGGTGGAGAAATTATCTGCAATAATGACTTCATCCCCGCGTTTGAGCAGGGCTTCGTTGAGGTGTCCTCCGATAAATCCGGCTCCGCCGGTGATCAATATTTTCATTTGTTCAGCAGTCCGTTATTTTTTTTATGATAGATTTTTTCAAAAGCCAGCATTACCGGGCCGGAAAGTATATATGCCAGAGTCAGGAAGGTTAAGCCGTTGACTCTGAAACAAATCACTACTGCCAGCATCAGGACTACCAACGGCAGTTTTTTCCGGTTGCGACGGATGGACATCAGCCATTTACCGGCGTGGATATAGGGGATGGTACTATTCATCAGGATGCCGAGAATTGCTGAATATACCGGAAGTATCCAAGCGGCATAACGCCATGCGATATCCGCTTTACCGATATTGGCGTGCAGAAAAAAGATCGCTACACAAATTGCCGCCGCTCCGCCCGGGGAGGGCAGTCCGGAAAAGTTGTCCGAACTTTTGGTTTTCAGTGTGGCATTGACATTATAGGTCGCCAGCCGCAGTGCCGCTCCGCCGATGTATATTGAACAGAGCAAATAGACATAGGCATGCTGCCAGAAATTCATTTCCCATTCAAAAAAACATTTGGATGCCGCCGCAACCATTACCGCCGGAGTCACTCCGAATGTCACCATATCCGACAGCGAATCCATTTGAATACCGTGCAGACTTACTGCATTTAGCAAACGGGCGGCAAAACCGTCAAAGACGTCGAATATCATTGCGGAAAAAATCATTACCGAACAGATCACAAATACATCGACTGCCTCCGCAGTCGGAGTCCCTTTGTAAATCGGCAGGATAAGCAGGATCGCCGCAAAACCGCACAACGAATTGCAAATGGTCAAAAAATTCGGGATGCTTTTGATCAATCTGGTTTTGCTCAACAGAAATTGAGAACGTTTTTTCATATTTTTAGTACCATAAGTTACTGTTTTTCAAACATACATGTTTACTTAATATAATTCACAATTAGTGATTTTACAACTTGCCTTGAGATTTTCCTTTCACAAAACTGCGTGATTTCAACGATTCAAAACTTTCTCCGTTATGATGTTTGATGATTCCATTCTCAAAGAGCATACGGTCAAAGTACCCGTTAAACAGAACCCGGATATCGCCCCGGAGGTCAGGTTTGGCGATTTTGAATGCCGGATAGATGGCGGTAATGCAGTTTGCGCGGATGAGATCATAGAATTCCGGTTCGCGGTTGAGTTTATCAACTTTGGCGATGATCTCCTGCAGAATGATCCGGCATTCTGCAGGAGAAAGATCCAGATCATAAAGGTAGAGGTCTTCGCCACGGATACGGGTGCGCAGGTCGAACAGGTCGGATGGTACGCTTAAAATGATCAGCAGTTCATGTTGACGGCACAGGTGAGTGAAATTTTTGCGATCAACACCGACTGGAGTCCGCGGTTCGATGGAAACCGCCAGTTCTTTGCCGTCGGAAAACTTGAAATTCAGCATGGTATGGGCAACGTAATCCATTCCGTTCCAGTAAACTTGCGCCAGTTGCATGGAGGTGACTTTATCAGGAGAAAAACTCCGGTTGACAAAAACATCCGGATAATCTGCAGATTTTTCATCATAGTTGTCCGGATAGGAGTTGTTCCGCAGATTAATGACTTCAAAATCGCCGTTTTCAAGGTATTTTATTGCAGGTTTTACGGCGAAAATCCGTTCAAATTCTACTCCGGCAAACTGTTTTTGCGGATTCAGGGAGAGAAAGTAAAGCAAAAAAGTCAATTCCGTTACCGCCAGCAGAATAAAGGCGTGCCGGTTGATGAAACTGCCGATAAACAGTACCGTCAGCGCAATGGAAAAGACCGACATCAGCAATTCCGGCAGTTTCAGCACCGGAGGCATCGCCGCCAGACACCACAGCCCAGCGGCAAAGAGGATCAAATGTAAAAAAAATCTGACGATCCGTTTGATTTTTCGCAGAATCAACATTCTTGGAATCAATACACTTTGACCAGACATGATATTAATTTCCTGACTCAATAAGATGCCGTTTCAAAATCCGTTTGATCTCCTGGATGGCAAGGGGATTTTGTTGAACGCTGTGTCCGGATTTAACAACGATCTCACTTTTTGCTCCGTCCAGATGACTGCTGGAATATGATACTACGCCGTCACTGCCGCCGGGAACTCCCCGCTGTTTTTCATTGCCGATGACTGAATGATAGGGGATCTTTTCTGAAATCGGCAGGGTATTGAGCAGCTTCAGAGCTGTACCATCGGGAGAAAGGTTGTCAATGCCGTTGAAACGGTTGACATCAATGCTTTTTTCTTTGGGGAGATTGACCAGCTGACGGATGATCGCCGTATTGAGGTCGAGCAGTGACTGGGGGATTTCGATCATCGAAGATGCCACTTGTCCGATCATACTCTGTGCCAGATCTGAACCGCGGTGGGGGACGGCAATGAAAATAACTCTTTTGACATAAGGAACCGGTTCAAAAATGAGGATTTTCCGGAAAAACCGGTCCTGGTGATTGATCGTGGAATACTCTTTTTTACCGATAAACCGGGACAAAATATCATCATTTGAGGTTGAAATCATCATCCGGGAGATCAATCCGCCCATGGAGTGTCCGATCAGGATCATCCGGTCGAATTTTTCCAGATTTCTGCCGTCTTTTTGCAGTTTTTCCCGCTCTGCCGCCAGAGCTTCCCGCAAGTGCATCGCAGAAATGAAGATCGGATTGCCGCTGGAGTATGAAAATCCCATGAAACGGTAGTTCTGCCGCAGCACCGGATCACTCTGCAGGGTATTTATCAACTGCAGCCAGGTGCGGATGTCGGACATCAAACCGTGAACCAGCACGATCGGGATGCGGTCATCATGGTGCGGTTCCAGATGATACAGTCCGGTTGCAGATTTGGTCATGTCAATTTTGAATGTGCGCTGTAAAAAGTTGAAAACCTGCGGTTTTTGTACCATATATGCCAACGGCGTGGAAAAATCCTGTGCCAGTGGTACTTGGGTTCCGTCAATGGTGACTTCATCAGTGGAACGGGAATCCAGAAAGAACAACTTCGCTTTGCGCCGGGAACCGGAGGTGTCGTCAGCAGAAACCTGCAACTGGATCGCCAATGTCGCCGGGATCACCTGATCATCGGCAAAGGTAGTTTCCGGAACGGAATCTTCTTTGAGGCAGCATATCAACGGCACTCCGATGCCGAAATTGCGGCTGTTGTGGGTCAGATTCACCGGACGGTAGTCTGAACATAATTCAAAACTCAAAATTTTATCTGCAGTCACCGGCAGGAAAAAATCCGGCAGGGTGAATTGGATGATCTGTCCTCCGGCGGCAGTCAATTCAAATGCTCCGGCAGTGTGCAGATTTCGTTCCTTGAGGTAGGAAAAAAGTTCGGTCAGCGCCAGATTGTAACATTTCACCGCAATGATTGCCTCCGGATCAAACAGTACGGTCGTTTTTTTATCTATTGCATTACGGAAGTATTTCTGGGCGTAAAGCAGAGAGGTCAAATCGTAACGTACTGCGATATCCGGGGTGGAGCGAAGTTTGGCAGCCAGAAATTGTGATGTTTCAGCCATGGCAATAAACGCCCGGGAAGAGGGTTCCTGACGGCAGAGCAGTTCCAATTCCCGGATGAATTGTTCAGGGGCGATTTTCATTTTGGTCAACAGCAGATGGTTTCCCAGCAAGTTGACTGTTTCGGCACTCAATCCACCGCTGAAAACGAAGGTATCTTCGTAATAACGGCGTCCGCTGGCTCCAACTTTTTTTATGGTAACATCGCTGTTACATCCGGCAATGAGGCATGCCAGTAAAAGTGTGCTTGCTGCTTTGATCGCTCTCATAAATCGCCTGTTTATTCTGTTTTCCACATTCTCTTGCTGATAAAGCCGTGATAGATCTGCGGGATGATGAATTTCGCCACTGATGCTGTCGGCAGGGCAAAAATCATTCCCGGTATTCCGGCGAAAACCGCACCGAGCAGCACCACGATGATCGTTTCAAGAGTACTTAATCCCAGAGAATCTCCGATCACTGCGGGATAGAGAATGAATTGTTCGATGACGCCGTTGTAGATCAAATAGGCGATGATGATCGCCAGCAGCAGTGTGCCGGAAGCGCCTCCCGCCGCGATCGTTACCAGCAGCGTGATGGCACAGGAGATTACCGGACCCAGATAGGGCAGGGCGATGCCGCATCCGGCAATGATTCCCAGCGGCAGGAAAAACGGCACTCCCAGCAGAAAAAAGCAGGTGGTATAAAAGGTGGAATCAACTAAAATCAGGGTCAGATATCCTTTGAGCCAGGTGCGCAGCCGGAAGATGATCCCGGAAATGATTCTGCAGGTTTCCTCAATCAGACTTTCATCCACTCCTGGCAGCCAGATGCCGTTGAAAAAATTACGGACGATATATTCACTTCCCGAGTGCTGACTGCTGCGCGCTTTGAATTCGGCAAACTTGTGCAAAAACAGCAGTGCGAAAAATACGGTAAGCAGTAAATCGCACATAAATGCGACAAAATAGCCCAGTGCTTCACCGGCAAAGGTCATCAGCCCCCCGCTGCGCCGGAGCAGTGACTGGGTCATTTGTTCGCGTAATTCCGGGTTTTTTATTGCCTTTTGTACTTTTTCCAAAAGATATTGAGCCGGAGGGATAGATTCAAAATTATCTTTGAGTGTATCTACTGCATAGGACAATCTGGTATCATTTTCTCCGTTTTGGTTGCCGGTCAGGCGCTGCGCCTCCCAGGATCGGATGGAGCGCTGGAGATTTTGCATATAGTGTCCGGTCAGTTTGGTTATTCCAAAAATTGCCGCTCCGGCAATGATCAGCGCGGTGAGCATGGTGAAAATAACTGCCTGCCGGATGATTTTGCGTTCCTGGACAGTTTGCGGATTCTGGCGCAGTTTGGTAGAAGGATCACCTTTGCGGGAAACCAGTTCCGAGAGTTTTTTAAGCGGTACAAACGGCCAGCACAAGGCTCTTATTATCCCGAATACGAATCCTTTTCGGGCGGTCAGGCGTTTTTCATAAAATTTTTCCAACGGCAGTAAAATACATGCCAGCAAAACGCCGAAAATGACGGACTGCATGAATTTTGCCGTCAGGATGAATACCGCGATGATGACCATTGCGGCGATGATTCCCCGGCTGGAATTGCGTAAACGCTGCCGGCGTTTTTCAGTTTCCGAGAGTTTTTTCAACGTGGCGGCAAAATTTTCTGCGCTCATTCCCAAAGCCAACGCTGCGGTGCGGGCAAAAGAGATATCATCGGCTCTGCCGCCGATGGAAACGGTCAATGCGATCAGGAATTCAGCTGTCCGCAGTGCTTTGTCCGGGAATGAATCGCAAATCAATTTGGCAGCGGTTTCCACATCCGGCAGTTCCAAAGTGGAAAATTCTGCCAGATGTGATTCTGCGATCTGGATATTGAAATACTCTTCCAATAACCGGCGGTAAACCGCTTTGCTGTGTTCGTTGATTTTGCCGTTTTTGGACAATAACGGACAGACCAAAGCTACGAAACCTGCCCGGAAGCGTTTGGCTTCATCTTTTTCTCCGATAACCAGATTGGTGATTGCGGCGAACTTTTCTTTCAAAGTCCGGCTGGCACTGTTGTCCGGTTCCCAGATGCGCTTGAGTCTGTCCATTACAGTCATAGTTATTCAGCTACTTCAACGGTTTTGTTTCCGGCAACGACTTCCCCGATATGAGCGGCGGTATAACCGTTGGCGCGGATGATTTCCAGAGCTTTTTTTTCGGCTTGAGCGGGGACGAACCAGACCATGCCGACACCCATGTTGAATACCCGGTATGCTTCGGTGTGGGAAACATTGCCTTCTCTGACCATCAATTTGAAAATCGGCGGCACCGGCAGTGTTTTGGGATCGAATTTTACCGAAACATCGGCGGGCAGAATCCGCGGAACATTGTCATAGAGACCGCCGCCGGTGATGTGGGCAATACCATCCAGCGGCAGGTCTTCCTGCATGGCCTGACGGATGGCGGGGTAGTAGCAGATGTGGGGGTGAAGCAGTGCTTCGCCTACGGTTTCGCCCAATTCGTCCAGATAGGTTTTGGCAGTATATTTGCCGCTGTCAAAGAGAATTTTGCGGGCAAGACTGAAACCGTTGGTATGCGGTCCGTTGGAAGCGATACCGATTGCGACATGTCCGGGACGGATCTTTTCGCCGGTGATGATTTTGCTTTTTTCAACGATGCCGGTGATGACGCCGACCAGGTCGAAGTCATTGCCGTACATACCGGGCATTTCGGCGGTCTCACCGCCGAGGACGGCGCATCCGGCTGCTTTGCATGCTTTGGCGATACCGCTCAAAACTTCTTCGTAGAGCGGTGAACGGAGTTTGCCGATTCCGATGTAGTCCAGGAAATAGACCGGTTCTGCACCTTGAACGGAGATATCATTGATACAGTGGTTGACGATATCGCATCCTACGGTATCATATTTTTCCATCATTGCGGCGACCATCAATTTGGTTCCGACTCCGTCGATACTGGAAACCATGACCGGTTCTTTGTATTTGGACAGGTCGATTTGAAAGAGTCCACCGAATCCGCCGATAGGGGTGAGCATTTCAGGGCGGCGGGTACTGCCGAGATCAGCTTTGACCCGGTCGAGAAGGGTGGTCGCCAAGTCGATATCCACTCCGGCTGCTTTGTAAAGATCACTTTTTGCCATGATAAAAATTCCTTAAATAATAAGATTGTTGATTACAGATTCCAGAATTTTTTAGTTCCGCTGTACGCCATGCGTTCTGCGAGGTCAAAGGCGATTTCATCGGGCATTTGACCGCGTTCCACCAGATTGCCCAGTACATCGGACATGACCCGGCGGAACATTTCAAAACGTGAACCGTAACTCAAAAGTTTGCGTGAGTCGGAAACCATGCCGGCGAAATTGCTCAAAGTATCCGCCGAACCGATATATTCCAGCTGCCGGTGCATGCCGATGGGGGTGTCGAGCAGCCACCATGCTGAACCCAGTGCTACTTTTGCGCCAAAAGCCCGGGAAATGGTCGCCAGTGTGCCCTGATGGGATGCTTCCAGACAGTAGAGGACGACTTTCAACCGTTCATCGAAACGGTTGAGGAAACTGCAGAGAGCGGGAGCATAATCCAGATAGTGGTTGCTGATGTCGCCGCCGACATCCGGGCCGAGGTTGTCAAAGAGGGTGTTGCGGACATCCCGGACTGCGCCGAGATGGAGCTGGGTGACCCAATCTTTCTGGCTGTTGAGTTCAGCAGCTTCAGCAAGAATATAGCCCATGAAACTGTCGACTTCCGCTTTGGTCAGGGCTTCCTGCGCCATTGCTTTGCGGAAAATACGGTCGGCTTCTTTGACATCGACATCGGCGAAAACGGGATATTCCAGACCGTGGTCGCTGGCACGACAGCCGCGTTCTGCGAAGTAGTCATGACTCATTTTGAATGCATCGACCAGGTCGGTGACACTGTTGAGAGTGATGTTGAATCGTTTGGCGACCTGATCCATGTAGGGACGCCATGCGGGGGAGAAGATCTTCATCGCTTTATCCGGGCGCCAGGTGGGACGGATCAGGGTTTTACCGAATGCTTTATTGGCACGGGCGTGATCTTCCAGAGTATCGATCAGGTCATCGGTGGAACTCATCACTTCCACATTAAGCGGGCCGGTCAGCAGGGCTTGAGGGCGGTAGGCATCCGTTGCCAATTTGGCGGTGACGGTGTCGTAGATTTTTTTGCCGGTTTTTTCCGACAGAAGTTCATCAATGCCGAAGTACCGTTTCAGGTCGAGGTGGATCCACTCATAGACGGGGTTTCCGGCGACTTCCGGGAAAATTTTGGCAAGGGCGAGGAATTTCTCTTCACCGGAAGCATTTTTACCGGTGATAAGTGATTCCGGCACGTTGCGTTTGCGCATCATTTCCCAGACGTAGTGGTCGGTCGCGGCAAAAAGCTGCCAGGCATCGGAATAGCAGTTGTTGTCTGCGATCTCCCTGACATTTGCGTGGTTGTGGGGATCGACCACCGGAAGGGACTTGACAGAATCAAAGATTTTGAGTCCGGATGCATTGGAAATCAGATAATTGTTGTCGAGAAATGCCATTTTTATTTTCCTTTTATATTTGATTGAAAAGATTGGCTTTGTTGTTTCAATTTTCCGGCGGCCCGTGCCACCGGGAAGTAGTCGTTGGTCAAAACGGTATCGATGCCCTTTGCCAGCAATCCGACCGCTTCGTCTGGATCATCGCTGAAAAAATAGTTGCATTTTATCCCGTTGGCGTGGGCTTTGTCGATCATCTCCTGATTGCAATAGGGCAGATAAAACTGCACTTTTTGACAATTGAATTTGATGGCATTGTCGACGATCTCCCATGCTCCGGCATCTGCGCTCATGCAGCGGGGGATTTCCGGAGCGATCAATGCCGCGGTCCGGTGAATTTCAGGCGTTGCCATGAAATACACATGTTCTGCGGCATCGTATTTTTTCAGCAGATCGACGATTGTTTGCATATATTCTGCCGGGAAGGTTGTTCCCACGGATTTGATGTGCATATTGATGATCACCTGCCGGGAAAACTTTGCCAGCACCTCTTCCAGAGTGATGATCTGCAAACCGGCAAATTTTTCATTGAAACAACTGCCGAAATCCAATTTTTTCAACTCATCAAGGGTAAAATCTGAAACGATCCCCTTGCCGTTTGAAACCCGCTCCAGATTGCCGTCGTGGATGGAAACCGGAATGTGATCTTTGGTAAAACGGACATCCAGTTCGATTTCATCGGCACCGAGGGCGATCGCTGCACCGAATGCCGCCATGCTGTTTTCCGGAGCGACGGTATTAAAGCCCCGGTGGGCACAAATACGGGGGTAGGGCAGATCTTTGTCTCCCGGGATGGTCATGCTTCCGGCGGGGCGGTAGTTCCAGGGGGTGCGTCCCTGGGAAACAAATTGATCGTTGGGAATGAGTTTTCCTCCGAAACTGTTTGACCGCATATATTTATAATGGATGTCCGGCACTTCACAGGTCAAAGATCCTACTTTGCTTCGGAATTCGGCAAGGATCCTGCCTTCCGGATCGACCACCATGGATTGACCGCCGACTTCGGCATCGGGACCCATGGAAACCGATGCACGCAGAACGAAAGCATTGCAGTTGAATGCCAGATTCTGATTCATAAAACGCAGCACATCCTGCCGTTCCGCCCGCTGGAATGAAGAAACCAGCACCACATCCGGTTTGCAGTACGCCAGATGGGCGAGGTATTCGGTAAAGTAGGTGTCATAACAGATGAGAAAACCGAAACGGATACCGTCGATTTCCACGATTTCCGGCGGCCGGATGTCAAAGGTGTAGTTGTATGCCACGCCCAGACTTTTTTCTGAATTGGGCAGATGTTGTTTATGAAACTCTCCGGCACAATTTCCCTGCCGGTCAAAAATGCGGGTGATATTCCGGAATTCTCCGGGGTGAACTTCAGCGAGGAAATTCACTGCGGTGATTGCCTGACAGCGTCTGGCTGTTTCGATGGCGCATGGAATCAGTCTGGCACTTTGCTGCATTGCGAAATCCTTGAGCAACTCTGCCGGGATTCTGCCTGGAGCATTGGAATACTCCGGCAGCAAAATGATATCGCACGACTGATCGCATTGTTTCAGCTGGTCAATGGCGATATCCACCGATTCGGCGGCACCTGCCGGATCATTGGCAAACGGGATTTGTATGGCACAGAGTTTCATTGAATGCAGACCTTAAACCGTGATGGACTCTCCGCTGGCGTTTTTAAGGATCTCCTGATTCTGTTCCAGGATCGGGCGGACGACTTCCGCGAGGAATGCTTCGACCTGCTGCGGAGCGCGTCCGATGAATGCCGACGGATTGATGATGGTGTCGAAATCATCTTTGATCGCGGCGAAAGCCGGATCGTTGCGGAGCCGGTCGATGAGGTCATTGTCCAGACCCTCTTCTTTGACCCGGCGGCTGGCTGCCATGGAGTGTTCCCGGATGACTTCGTGGAGTTCCTGCCGGTCGCCGCCGTGTTTGACTGCTTCCATAAGCAAATTCTCTGTAGCCATAAATGGCAGTTCTGCTTTGATATGTTTTTCGATGACCTTTTTCCAGACCTGCAAACCGTCGGTGACATTGATCAGGATGGAGAGGATCACATCGGTGGCGAGGAATGCTTCAGGCAGGACGACCCGGCGGTTGGCGGAGTCATCCAAAGTACGTTCAAACCACTGGGTCGCATGGGTCATGGCGGCGTTGCCGGGTAGATTCATGACATAGCGGGCGAGAGAGGTGACACGTTCACTGCGCATGGGGTTGCGCTTGTAGGCCATGGCGCTGGAACCGACCTGCTTTTTGCCGAAAGGTTCTTCAACCTCTTTCATGCTTGCCAGCAGCCGGATATCGGTTGCCATTTTTGCGGCGCTCTGGGCGATGCCGGAGAGCGTGGAAAGCACGAAGTAGTCAACTTTGCGGGTGTAAGTCTGACCGGACAGACTGATGACTTTATCGAATCCCATGGCATTGGCGACATCTTTCTCCAACTGGCGGCATTTTGCGTGATCGCCGTCAAAAAGTTCCAGGAAACTTGCTTGAGTACCGGTGGTACCTTTGACACTGCGGAAAGGCAGATCGTTCATTTCTCTTTCCAGCCGTTCAAAATCCAGTACGAAATCCTGCAGATACAAGGCGAATCTTTTGCCCAGCGTCGTCAACTGGGCAGGCTGGAAGTGGGTGAATCCCAGCATGGGCAGCGCCCGGTTTTCTTCGCAGAAATCAGCAAGGTTGGCGATCAATTTAAGCAGTTTTCCCCGGATGACGGCGAAAGCCTCTTTGGTCTGGAGCAATTCGGTATTGTCGGTGACAAAACAGCTGGTTGCGCCCAGATGGATAATGGGGGCGGCTTCCGGGCAGAGTTCGGAAAGGGCGCGGATATGGCTCATGACGTCATGGCGCAGCTCTTTTTCCAATTCAGCGACCCGGTCAAAGTCGATGTCGTCCTGATGGGCGGCAAGCGCGGCGAGCTGGGCATCGGTGATCGGAAGTCCCAGATTTTTTTCGCAGGTCGCCAGAGTCAGCCACAGTTTGCGCCAGGTCGAGTGCTTGTGCTGGGGGGACCAGATAAAACTCATCTCTTTACCTGCATAGCGGTCGGTAAGAGGGTTGCGGTAAACGCAATTTGCCGGATCATTGATCATAATAAAACCTCTGAAAAGTATTAAGTTGATATTGTACCTCATATAATTTACGCTGTTAAACCACTTTTCGCAAGCAAAAAGCTGTAAAAAAGCTGATTTTTGCTTGACAATTTTCCGGAAAAGGGTTATATTGCACGCCATGGAGGTCATTAAATGCGTTGTGAAATAGTTTTGCTGGTCGAGAATATCGACATTTGCCGTTACTTTTACCGGGAGGTTCTGGGACTTGGAGAACCGGTGATTGACAGTAATTTTCAGACGGTTTTTGTGTTGAATGAGAGTGCAGCTTTGGTGCTTGAAAAGTGCGAATTGCCTTACATGGCGCACGCATCAGCATCATGCCGGTTTGCTCTGGAAACTACGGATTTGGCGGCTCTGCAGGAACGGATGCAAAAAAACGGTACTCCGTTGAGTACCGGTTTCAGCCGGATGGATAAAGATGTCTATTGCGGGAGCGACCCGGAAGGCAACGTTTTTCTGATCAAAGCGGTCACTCTGTAACCTGCTCGTCCTGATTGTCCGGACTTTTGACCTCTGATGCTTCTTTCGTAAGTCCGGAAAGTTTCCATTGACCTTTTTCCAAAGTCATTTCCAAGGTAACAGAAATTTTTGTATCTGTCACTTTGTTTTCAACGTTGATCCTTACCGATGCAGAGGAGTCCCCGGTGATTTCGCTCTTTTCAATGGTAAACTTGATATCCTCCGGAGATTCAATTTTGTTAATTGCATCTTTCATCTTGTCAGTGTGTAAAATTTCTTTGAATACTTCCGTAGAATTTTTTGCCAAACCATCAATGTTTTTAAGAATCAGCAGTTTGAAACATTTTTGTGCGACTTTTTCCGGGGACTGGCTTTTTCTGTATACCGAACCGTCATCTATTTCGGAAACGACCCACTTTTCACCATTGTGGGTAAAGGTGATTTTCTGTTTGCCGATTTCGGTATCATTGTCAACATCAATGGTGAAAACCGTTTCGCCAGAACCATTCCGGTCGGTGTTGTCGGAGTAAGCTGCCAGACGGATGATTCGCGGGATGGTAAACTGCACATGCGGTGCGAGATATTTCCGCAGTTCCGGGGTGTCGTAAGTTTTTTTCCAGTCATCGTTATCCTGAATATCTGCGGATGCTCCGGCTTTATCATCGCTTTCACTGGCCGGAATTTCGCCGTTGCTGCCGGATTGATCAGCATCCGGAGACTCTTCGGGTTCCGGCGGATATTGCAGATTCAACTTCTTGCATTCTGCAACCAGTTTCGGCATTAATTGTTCGGGAAATGGCTGTTTCAAAACGTTGTCGATATCAGTTATTTTCCAGAAATATCCCTCTTTTTTCAATGTCAAAGCACCGGTGATCCCGCGGCGGCGGACATTGACCCGGCAGCGGTCCGCTCCGGAATTGGAAGCTGATACGGTAAAGTCTGCGTTGTTGAGCAATCCATCGGGAATCACGGTCAGCTGTCCGGCAAGATCCTGCGAAACGTATTCTTCAATGCCGTGAGCATCAGCTTTACTGCAGAATTTGATGAAATGCTCTGCCAGCTCTTCCGGCAGGTTTCCGGCGGCGGGGAAGGGATATTTGTCAAATACCCAGGACATGCCGATCAGTTTCAGCTCGACCCTGATACATTTTTTTCTGCCGTTAAGATCTTGAAAGGCATAGATCACTGCCCGGTTCGGATCCTGATTCCGGATATACATTGCTTCATAAGCCGCTTCGACGGACAGAGCGGCAAGCCGCATCTCTTTGGGCAATTTGCCGCTGTTGCGGATACTGGACTTTATCGGATCTTGAAATTTTACTGCCGCTGAAGTCGAATCATTAAGTTCCATATCCCGGCGGAAAGACTGGAAAAATTCCATCGGGGTTTCGGCGGCGAGATGGCACATCATCGAAAAAACAGCGGCGATTGTTACCGCCGGACGGAAACATGTGATTTTCATATCTGATATTCTCCTGAAAAGTTTGTCTTTTTTATAATCTACCATCATTTGTTCATTTTGTCAACCTGATTCTGGGGTCAGCCGCCATATAGAGCAGGTCACAGATCATGATTCCAGCCAGCGTCAGTACTCCGGCAAAGGTGAATAACGCCATTTGCAACGGATAGTCCCGGCTGGAAAGTGCCTGCAAAGAGAGCGTCCCCATGCCGGGCAGATTGAAAATATATTCGACAATGACACTTCCGGCGATCAATGACGGTAATATCCCGGAAAAGAGGGTGATCATGGTGATCAGGGCATTGCGGAACGCATGTTTCCAAAGCGCAGTATTGGCAGTTACTCCCTTTGCCAGAGCCGTCCGCATGTAGTCAGCATGGATGTTTTGCAGTACACTGCCGCGGGTGTAACGGGACAAGCCGGCAAATCCGGCATAAGAAAGGCACAATACGGGCAGGAAAAGGTGGCGGATTTGTTCAAACTGATACTGCCAGATATTCAGCTGCAGTTGGTCGTCCGGCTCTGCTCCGGAGAGCGGAAAAAGCGGCAGTGAACCGCCTTCGCACAGCAAAGATTGCAGCAGCAGTCCCACCCACATGACCGGCAGAGAGTAGAGGATGAATAAGGTTATTTCCGTACAGCGGTCGGCGAAACTGCCGGCTTTAGCCGCTGAAAAAACTCCGATCGGGATCGCCAGCAAGTAGGTTATGAGGATCGCCCAGAGATTGAGCTTCACCGTAAGGCTGATTCTTTCACCGATGACCGATGTGACACTTCTGCCCGGATCAACGGTCACGGATTCTCCGAAGTCCCCGTGCAGAACGATATTTTTTAACCAGATGGCAAATCCGGTAAGTACCGGTTTGTCGAGATGGAGTTTCTCTCTCATGGAGTGATTTTGCTTGAGAGCGCCCTCTTTGGAACTGATCGTACCTGATCCTCCGGAAAACATGTCACTGCTTGCCGGGTCTCCGGGGGCGAGGCGCAGCAGCGTGTAACTGACCAGCAAAATTATCAGCAGGGTGAATATTGCCAGCAGCAGTCGTTTGATGATATATGAGAGGATCAATTTTCCGGGACTTTCACTTTGGCGAGCAGTAAAGCTCCAATGATAAAGGGAATGATCAGCAATGAAACGCCAAGTTCCGCTTTATCCCACAGAAACACGGCCGCCGGAATCAGCACCAGCGGACCGACAATGGTGGTGAATCTGCCGAAAATGTTGTAAACGGCAAACAATTCAGCGGCACGTTCCTGGGGGATGATCTTGCTGAATAACGACCGGCTCAACGATTGAATACCGCCTTGAGCGGTGCCGATCAGACCCGCTGCGAGGTAAAAGAGTGCCTGGCGCAGTTCCATATTCTTTGAAAAAGACATGATCGTAACCAGAACCGCGATCATTACATAGATCGCCACGGCGGCATAAATCATGATTTTGGCGGAATACTTCTGCGCCAGATGCCCGAAAAGCAGCGTGAACGGCAATCCGATCACCTGCAGTGCCAGTATCGTGAGCATGATATTGGCGGCAGATATTTTCAGAGCGTTGGCGATCAAGGTCGCCTGCATCATGATGGTACCGACACCGTCGATATAGAGAAAATAGGCGATCAGGAAAAAAAGGATATTTTTTTGCGACCAGATGAATTTGAATGTATCGCGCAGTTTTATTGCCGGGGGGAGAGTGCCGGCGGGATTTTCCCGGACATTTTTCAACAGCGGAATGGAACCGATCAGCCACCACAGAGCCGCAATGCCGAATGCTCCGGAGAAAAACCATTTGCCTTCAAAGATATACATAAGCGGCATACAAAGCAGAAATGAAATCAGCGCCCCGGCATATCCGAGGGCGAATCCCATACTGGAAATTTTATCCCTTTCCTCTTTGCCGGTGATGTTTATCAGCAGAGAATCGTAGAAACTGTTGGCGCCCATAAAGCAGATGATGCCGATGAAACTGATTCCCAGAATGATAAACGGTGCCGCCTGCGGCAAGTTGAGATGCGGTACGAGGATGTAGGCAAGAGTGGATAATACTCCGATTATGGTAAACAATTTCACCATCATGACTTTCTTGCGCCGGGCATCGATCACCGGACCGCAGAAAACTGAAATGATCCCGGCAACGATCCCGGCAAAACTTCCGGCGTAGCCCCAGCAGGCGGCACTCTGGGAATCGGTGAGGATTCCGGCTGCGAATTCGGCAAGAAAAATCGGCGCGACCACCGTGCGGACAATCATTGCGTATGCTGAAATGGCAGGGTCATAAGCAAGCCATGATTTTTGAGCCTTGTCAAGAGCCATAAATTTTCCCTTCAAGTAACTAAAAGCCGAATTCCGGTTGAATAATCCCCAGATCATCATCCGGCGTATCTGCCGGTGCTGCCGGTTTTACATAATTTGAACGCTGACGTTTCCGTTTGGGAACATCATCCGGATCGCCGGACAGTTCCCACTTGTCATCATCCGGAAAGGCGGTGTTTTCTTCTGAAACGTCTTGAGTTGTGTCCACAACGTCTTGAGTTTCTTCAGTAACGTCTTGAGATTCTTCTGAAACGTCTTGAGTTTCTTCAGTAACGTCTTGAGATTCTTCTGAAACGTCTTGAGATTCTTCGACGACGTCTTTGGATTCTTCAGTGACGTCTTGAGATTCTTCGACGACGTCTTTGGATTCTTCAGCAACGTCTTGAGATTCTTCGACGACGTCTTTGGATTCTTCAGTAACGTCTTGTACTGTCGGTTCTGCTGTTTCCGTTTTATCGGAGACAACCGTATCGTTTTCCGGAACTTCGGCGACGGTGATCGCTGCCCGTTTGGCGGATTCTTTGGCAGCAGCCGCAATGGCAAGGATCTCTTTGGGAATCGGAACTTTGATCTCCTCTTCTGCACTGTGATCTGTATCATTGACAGTATCTTCCGGAGTGATCTCATTTTCCTCTTCCGGATTTTCCTCTTCCGGGTCGTCAGGGATCACCAGCGCGGCGATCTCCTCTTCGGTAAGATAGCGGGAATGGACGACTTTGGTCATCGTTTTACTGCTGATAAGAAATCCGCGGGCTTTGGGGGAACGCACCGGAAATTCCATCAGATTGATCTCTCTGACAGTTACTTTGCCCCTGCCGTCTTCTTCGCTCCAGAGATAGATCGCATCCGGGCGGGGAGTGAGCAATTCCAGTTTGCATCCGGGCGGGCAGAGGGTGTACTCTTTTTCCAGAATGAATCCGCCGATGGAGGTGCGTTTGCCGTAATACTTGCCGCTTTTGGTCTCTTTGTAAATTACTGCGAACTGGGTTTGGGCATCGTATTTCCGGAAATCGTACAATTTACCGATGAAAAGTTTATCCGGAACCATGGGGATGACCCGGTATTTGCCGCTTTTTTCAATGCACAGCAGCCGGTCATATTCGTTGCAAACGATGATATCGTCGGTTTTTAATGCTGTTCCGACGTAGCCGTTGCGGCGATCCCAACCGACTTTGATGTTGTTCAATGCTGCGGCTTTGCGGTCGATCTGTTCGATTTTTTCGATTTCGGTGCGCCGGGGGAAATTTGCTCCGTATTTGTTTTTTATTTCAGTGAGCACATCGATGGTATAATTGATCAGATGCGAGAGTTTATAGCGGATCTTTTTGATTTTTTCATCGATTTCCCGCAGTTCCTGCTGGTTTTTCTCAATGTCAAAACGGGCGATCCGGCGCACCGGCAAAGCCAGCAGTTTATCGATATCGGCATCGGTGACATCGCGCATAAGCAGGTTGCGGAAAGGCTTCAATCCGCTGTGAACTTGCTGATATTCCTCTTCCTGACTGCGGCATTCTTCGATTTTCTTATAAATGCGGTTTTCAAAGAAAAGTTGTGCCAGTGTTTTTGCATGGCGCAGCTCATTTTGCCGTTCCAGGTCGATCTCCAGCTCGCGTTTGAGATATCCGGTGAGTTTTTCCACATTGCGCTTGAGTACCTGACTTACGCTCATTTGAACCGGTTTGCGGTCACAGATTACTACGATACGGGAGGATATGGAAATGGAACAGTCCGTATACATATACAATCCCTGCAGTGTCTGTTCCGGAGTATAGCCTCTGGTTGGCGTAATACGGATCTCGACATGATCGGTGGTAAAGTCATCCACACTGGAAATACGGATCTTATTTTTTTCGGCGGCGCGTTCGATGGAGTTGACCAGCGATTCGGAAGTACAGGTCGCGGGAATCTCCCGGATGATCAGGTCGCGGCCCTCAATGTCGATTTTTGCCCGGAGGATGATCCTGCCGTTGCCGTCATCATACTCCCGGACATCCATCAAAGCCCCCTGCTGGAAGTCCGGATAAAGTTCAAAAGGTCTGCCTTGCAGAACCGCGATTTCGGCATCGATCAATTCATTGAAGTTATGCGGCAGTACACATGTTGACATGCCCACGGCGATACCGTCACTGCCGAGCATCAGCAAACTTGGCAGTTTGGCAGGCAGTACGACGGGTTCTTCTTTTCTGCCGTCATAATTGGGGACAAAGGGGGTGATGTCGTTGTTGAACATCGTTTCGTAAGCGAGTTTGGTCAAGCCGCACTCGGTGTAACGACCGGCGGCTGCCGGACTGCCGGTAAGGATATTGCCGAAGTTTCCCTGCTTCATAATGAAGTACGGAATATTCAGAAATTCGACCTTGTCGGTGCCGGTTTTCCGGTCACGGTAATGATTTTCGACCACACCGCCCTTATTGGCAAGCACCACCAGTGCATCACCGATGGAAGCATCTCCGTGCGGGTGATAGTGCATGGTGTTGCCGACGATATTGGCGACTTTTTGGGTGCGTCCGTCATAAACCTGATAGAGGGCCCAGAGGATACGCCGCTGAACCGGCTTCAGACCGTCATCCACATCGGGAATGGCACGGGAACCGATAACATAACTGGCGTAATCCAGGAAGTTACGGTCGATCATTTTACGGAAGTAATCATTCGTACCCTGCTTTTGTTTGGCAAGGACGGCGGAATCATTCTCCTCTTCGCAGAATTCAGCGGGATTTTCCATCCGGGGGTCAAACTCATCACTCATAGTCCACGACCTCCAGATTATTCATGATATACTCTTTACGTTCCGGGGTGTTGTCTCCCATGTAAAACTTCAACACATCGTTCACTCCGTGCATATTGTCCAGAGTCACGGGGGAAAGACGCATGTTTTCTCCGATGAATTCTCCGAAATCATCCGGAGAAATTTCCCCGAGCCCTTTGAAGCGGGTGATTTCACATTTACCCAGTTCGGCGGCGGCTTTGTCTCTTTCGGTTTCATTGTAGCAGTAGATGATATCTTTGCCCTTTTTGACCCGGAAAAGCGGCGTTTCCAGCACATAGAGATGCCCGGACAGTACCAGCTGCTCAAAGAAGCAGAGGAAAAAGGTCAACAGCAGATTGCGGATGTGCAGACCGTCCACGTCAGCATCGGTGGCGAGGATGATTTTATCATAACGGAGATTTTCAGTGGAATCTTCCACGCCCAGCGCCTGCATGAGAAAGGTGAGTTCCTCATTTTTGTAGATCATTTCAATGGTTTCGCCGTAAGCATTTTTAGGCTTACCCCGGAGGGCGAAGATCGCCTGATTGTCGACATCCCGTTTCTTTTCCAGAGAACCTGCGGCAGAATCACCCTCGGTAAGAAATATCATTGTCTCTTTGGGTTCGACTTTACGGGGCCACTTTTCGCCGACATGGTATTTGCAATCTTTGAGTTTGGGGATGCGGAGGCGGGTTTTTTGGGAAGTTTCCCGGGATTTTTTCTTCACATCCTGAATTTGTTTGTGCAGCTGCTCATTGCGAACAACTTTGTCGATGACCGTTTCTGCGATATCTTTGTGTTTATGCAGGTAATCAGCGACAGCTGCGCTGACAGCTGCGACGATCGGACCGCGGACATCGGTATTACCGAGCTTATTTTTGGTCTGGGACTCAAAAACCGGTTCTTTGACCTTGACAGCTACGGCACCGATCATACCGTCCCGGATGGCATCTGCTTTGAAACTTTTTCCGGAATACTCATTGATACCTTTCAGCACGCCTTCTTTGAATGCGGACAGGTGAGTTCCGCCGTCGCCGGTGTACTGTCCGTTTACGAAAGAATAACTGTTTTCTCCGTAGTTGTCACTGTGGGTCAGGGCAAACTCCAGCTGCTTGCTGCGGAAGTGGATGATCTCATAGATCCGCTCATCTCCGGTTTCAGTGTCGAGCAGATCGCGCAAACCGTTGGCAGAATAGTATCTTTCGCCATTGAGGTACAGCGACAGACCGCTGTTGAGGTAGGCGTACATCCAAATGCGTTTTTCCACGTAGTCCATTTTGAACTTGTATTCCGGGAACTTCTCCGGATCGGGGATGAATTCAACATAAGTTCCGTTTCTTTCCGGAGATTCTCCGCTGTTGTCGGAAATCAGTTCACCCCGGGAGAATTCCGCTTCCCGGAATTGTCCGTCCCGGACACTGCGGGCTTTGAAATAACTGGAAAGGGCATTGGCGGCTTTGGTTCCGACCCCGTTCATGCCGATGGAGTACTGGAAGGCATCGCTGTTGTACTTGCCGCCGGTATTCATCAGAGAAACGCAATCGATCAGTTTGCCCAGCGGAATACCCCTGCCATAGTCCCGGATGGAAACTCTGCCGGAATCAACATCAACGGAAATTTCGATTTTTTTACCGCACCCCATTATGAATTCATCAACGGAGTTGTCGATGATCTCTTTAAGCAGAATATAGATACCGTCATCCTGATGGGAACCGTTCCCCAATCGTCCGATATACATCCCCGGACGCAGCCGGATGTGTTCCAGTGCTGAAAGGGTTTGGATTTCGGTATCTCCGTATTGGATATTATCTTTGGCGATGTTGTTTTCCGGTATCTCTGACATAACTTTAACGGCTCATAAAACAAATATATATATTTTAGGGAATATAGCACCTTTTTCGGCAAAATGCAAGTCAAAAAAAGAAAAATCCTGCCGTAAAACCGGCGTAACGTGCCGGATGGCAGGATTTTTCCGGAATACCGCCGGATCAGCCTAACGTATGATCGTGTTCTGCGACGTAGGCATCTTCCCAGTCGATATTGAAGTGCAGCCATTGGGTTCCGGCTTTGATGGCATCTTTGATCCCGTCAAAGTACATATCAAAGCGGTCATGGACGAATACCCGGGTGTCTTTATGTGAGTGTATCCAGTTGAGCAGTTCATCGGCTTCGGCAATGGTGGCTTTACCGGCATTGATCCGGTCAAAGAATTTTTTGAAGCGGATGAGGTACTCCGTCCAGATGACCATTTCTTTGCGCCGGTTGTCGCCGGGAGCTTTGGCGGCAAGTTCCTGCGCCATGGCGTGGAATCGCTCAAAGTCGGCAACCGCAGTGCGCCGGAAAAGACTTCTGGGGTAGGGGATGTGGCATTTGCCCATATCCTGCATGGTCGTTTCCATAGCCCGGTAAAGTTTTTCTGCTTCAGCGGCATCTTTGCCGAAAAGTTCCTGCAGCATGCGATCAATGGAACTGCCTGCTTCTTCGCCTCTTGCCGCCTGTGCCATCAGCCGGTAGTTTGTACCGTACACCCGCCAGTGCGGGATGTGAAACTGCGTGAGGATACCGTCAACACCGTTGTCATGATACCAGCGCATCTCCCGGAACATCTTTTCCCAGTGGATCATCGGCAGTGACAAATAGAAATTTATACCCATATAGTATTCATAAATATTCACATCTCCGCCATGTTTTGCCGCAGTCCATTTCCTGATATCCGAAGCATAATGGGCGTTGGTTTCGCAATCCGGATCGTCCAATGCGTGATTGATGCACCGCCAGTAGGTCGCCATATGGACTGCCATACCCGGTTCAAGGGTGAATCCTTCAGACGGGGCACAGTAGTTGACGTATGCGCAAAAGGTCATCTGGATATCCGGACGGACAGCCCGGAGTTTTTCAGCTACTTCCCGGAGCAGATCGTGATAGATCCGGTCAGCTTTGTAGACGTGCCGGGAAACGCTGTAGAGTTCGCCTTTGAGGTTTTTATCATAGAATTTGGAACAGTTTTCACACTCGCACCAGCCGAATCCGTCATTGGGCATCAGAGAGATGACTTTGACTTCCGGGTGATCGGCGCAATATTCCACCATACGGCGGACGATTTCGGCGCGCAGTTCCGGATTGGTGGTACAGAGCTGTTCGCTCATCAGCAGTTCGGAATTTCCGCTTGGAGTGATGCGTTTGCCATTGATTTCGGCGAAAAATTCCGGATTGGTCTTTCCGTATTTTGCACCGGGGATCCAGTAGTCAAAATTGTGATGGCCGCTTTCGATAACGATGCCGCGGTCGATTGCCGCCTGCTTCAATTCAGCGGACAATTCGTCATAATACTTCATCCAGGTGAGCAGATAGTTGAGTTTGTTTTTCGCCATCCAGTCCAGCAGGTCAGGCGTTTCGGAGTTGAACGGGAACTCCTGGATGAATCCCCGCCGTTTGAGCAGCGGTTTTTTTGCCGGGATCAGCGTACCGTTTTCCGGGAGCGGCTGTTTGCGGGCAGGATCGAAGTCATCGATGCCCGGCTCAAAAAAGCACCATCCACCGAACTTTTCTGCGAAATCATACACCCCGTAGAGCATTTCCACCTCATCGGGAGCGGATATCACGATATTGCCATTTTCGGCAGTCACTTCAAAAGAGGGCAGAGCGGTGTCAAGTCTGAATTCTGCATCGATCCGGTAACGAAGAGCTTCGCTTTTAACCAGTTGCATTGTCTGTTGCATGATGATTATCCTCAAAGTTGTAAATCTGTTGGTTTAATTATTGCCGAGCAATTCGCTCATTTCCACCATCCGGTGTTCCCGGCGGGAAAGTTCTGCAGCCTGTCCGATGGCAGTTGCCAAAAGCCCGTGTTCGATCGTGGAATTGGGCGCTCCGCCCTCTTTGATGACCTGGCAGAAATTTTCCACCAGAGCCGGATCGGCACCGCCGTGGCCGCCGGTTTGCTGCGGTATGGTGTAAGTGATGACTTCGCCATTCCAGCGGGGCGTGATTTTGATGGTGCGTTGGCTCAAACTGACTTCAGCGGTTGCCCGGTCACCGGCGATGGTGTAGCAGCGGTCGTTGCGGCTGCCGATGAAACACTCCAGATGGGTCACTTTGATACCATTTTCATATTCGACCATGGCGATACCGTTGTCATGTGTATCTTTTTCGGAAAGATACATACAGGTATTGCGCAGGTATCCGTCATTTTCAAAGGCATCGCCTCCCCAGAATTTTTGTTCAAGTTCATTGAAGTCGAAACGGTCCCGGCATTTTTCTTTGTAATGACACTCATTGCATCCGGGACCCGGAGCGATACCGTTTTCCAATTCAAAGGGGAGTCCGTCCGGGGTAAGTACGTTTACCGCGGCAAAAGCACATACCCGCAGCGGTTTCGGGAAATCCAGCAGCCAGTTGAATACATCAAAGTCATGGCTGCCTTTATGTATCCATAAACCGCCGGTATTTCTGGAAAAACGGTTCCAGCGGCACATATAGGTGCGTCCACCGTCATAAAATTCCCGGTTTTCGGCAAGGAATACTTTGCCAAGCACTCCGGAATCGATGATCTCTTTCAGCCGTTTGAGAACCGCATGGTGACGCAAGTTGAATCCCATCATCACCGTCAACTGATTTTTATTCGCGCACTCAATGATGTCCCGGCAATCTTTGACATTGGTTGCAAGCGGTTTATCGATCAAAACGTTCCAGTGGGATTTCATTGCCTGCAGAGCGATATCCCGGTGGGTGTTGTCCGGGGTGGTTATCACGACTGCATCGAGTGTTTCCGCTGCCGCCATTTCGTCAATAGAGGTGTAAAGATTGGGAGAAATGCCCAATTTTTCAGCGGCGGCCCGGGCACGGACGATATTGCGGTCGCACAATGCGGCAAGTTCAGCATCGCGGCGGTTTTTAAGCAATTCTCCGAAGCACCATACTCCCCGGACACCGGTGCCGATAATGGCAAATTTGATTTTTTTATCCATCGTAAAACCTCAATTACAAAAAGTGTTTGGCGGCAAATTTAATGATATCGCTCCAGTTTTCCGGAGTACAGGCGTGTTCTCCGTCACGCAGATAGTAGCGGACCGCATTTTCTCCCTGACCGCTGGATGGTTCAGGGAATGCGGAGTTGGTTGGCAAGCCGTCTTTGCCCCATGCCCGGGAAGCCATTACAGTAGCGAGATGTTCACCTGCCGGGTCGGCATAAGGATCATTGCTGGCGCTGGCGACATAGAGCAGCCGGGGGGCGATGACGGACATCAACTGCTGCTGGTCAAATGGCATATCGGTGTCTTTACCTACGAAATTTTCAAATGAAGGAACGAACCAGTACTTTCTCCACTGATCCAGCCATTCCATATTTTCCCCGAAGTACCTGCGGCTCATTTTTGCTCCGCAGGTACCGGAGCAAACCGATACCGTCATGGCGATGCGCGGGTCGTTGGCACCAGCCCAGATAGCGGTTTTGCCCTGACGGGAAAGTCCGTGGACGATGATTTTACGGGAGTCGATTTCCGCAACTGTTTCCAGAGCATCCACACCGCGCATCAATCCCCAGACCCAGGCGCTGATTGCAGCGGTTTTACGGGAAGAGGAAGTAAGTTCCTCCCGGGAGTAAAACATATTGAGGATACTTTCGGTCAAGCCATCCGGATAGTCCGGGCAGGCATCGAACATGCAGATCGTGGCAGAAGCAAATCCGGCATTGACCGCCTGTTCAAAATCCCAGCGTCCGGCCTTGGTACCGCGCTGATGCTCTTCGGCTCTGCCGTCGTTGAGCCAGGGAGAGGCGTGGACACGGCGGACGAATGGGAAGTAGGTTACTTCCGGATCGAATGTTGTTGCATGGTTGCCGGTAAAGTTCAATCCCAGAAAGCATGGTACTTTACCATTGCGTTTCACCGGGATGTAGAGCAGCATGTGCAAGGTATGGGAGATGCCGTTGCCGGCACAGATGATATCGATTTCCCGTCTTTCGGCAGTTCCGTTGAAAGCGGTCCCGGATGAACGGAGTACAAATTCCAGCTTTTCACAGCGCGGCGGGATCTCCCCGTAAAGTTCATGGGCAAAAGTATCCAGCGTTTTGGTTCTGGCGGCGGATCTTTCTGCGGCACTCATTTCCGGGGTAAACGGTATCGGCAGGGGTGAATATGGAGGAAGTTCGGCTTCCTCCAGATTCATCCGGTCGGCTTTTTCCTGAATATCCTGCGGCAGATTGGCTTCCGGGAAGGCTTTGGTTTTCATGTTGGGTGATCCTTGTAAAATTGAATTTATACGGTACTTTTCTTATAATATAACCCGTTAAATGAACTTTGCAAGTCAACTTACCAAAGTACCGTGGATTTTGTTCCGGTCAGAACGCACTGCACTTCAGCTTTCCATCCGGTCTGCGGCATATTCAGCGGAAGTTTGAAGATCATTTCGCCCCGGTTGCCTTGAGCAAACAGCAACTGACTGAATGAGGGATTTTCCTTTCCGTCAGGGGAGAATATTCTGACTTGGAAAATATGATCGCACCATTGTGCTGCAGAATCGCTGCGTCCGGCAGTGACGGAGAGTTTGACCTTGCCGCCGTTTTTAGCGACCTGACACTTGATATCTGTGACCCGGTAAGGGAGCAGGGCAAACAGATTTTGTGAACATGGTTCAAATTCGTGATCGAAACGGCTGCCGCTGCCCAGATATTTGCGGGTGACGACATCGTAGATAAAATAGTTGTCATCCAGAAACAAAGTGTGTTTTTTCTTTACCTGCGGCAGGGAATTTGCCACCGCCGGGTCGCGCAATACACCGAGCAGGAATCCGTCATTGATCCGGCGGGAAATCATTTGCACCAGCGGCATACCCGGAGCAGTTGCCAGTGCCCGGATATTATGTTTGCTGAACGCATCTTTGATTATTCCGGCAAGGAATAATCCGGAGTTTTTATTTTTCGGAGTATACCGCATGATTTCCCAATCTCCGAATGTGGCAGTAGCGGAACATGCCATATAAATCGCTTTCCCTTTGCCGTATGAGTTGACGAATACCGCACCTTTACCGCCTACAGCCGCCAAAGGTGATGCTGTAGAAGGACGGGCGGCGGGGTCATAATATGAGATTTTCATTTTGACCTTGTCCTGATAATCAAGCGGAATATCTGTGCGTTCCGGCATACCGATATTTTCCATGCCGAAAATTTCTTTGACAATGGAATTGGTGCGCCTGACACCGTGCTGGTCATAATATCCCGGCATCAGGTCGGCAATGACCGTCCCGCCGTTTCTGACGAAATCGGCGATTGCGCGGGCTTCCGCATCAGAAAGTGCGCTGGACATCGGCATGATGAATACCTTATATTTTGCGGGCATGCCGGATTTTTCCAGTTGTCCGTAGGCGACATAGTCATATTCGATACCCAGATCGTGGATCAGAGCCCGGAATCCTTTGGTGGAACTTATACGCAGATTTTCCAAACCGATGAACCAGTCCGCTTTGATGGATGCCGGAGTGTAGTGGAATGCCACACCGCCGGAATTGGGCAGGCTTGTCATTACCGCTTCAGCGGCGCCGTTGCGGTAACGGTCAAGAGCGCGGATGAGTTCTTTGCCTCCCGGAGATATTTCATACGCGGGGTCAATGTTGAAGTTGCCGTAGATGGACACTCCCGATGCTCCTTCCATGATCGCATTGAATATCCGGTAGTTGGATTCGTCGAAATTCTGATCGTAACCGACCCACGGACAGTTGCGCAGTTTGCCGGTCGCAAAACTGCGGTGCTGGATACTCTGTTCTCCGGTGTATCCGGAAAGCGCCCGCAAATAGGGCATCATCAGGTAGTAATCCCAGGCGTTCCAGGCATTGGTATTGGATGTCCCGGAAAGCGAATAGGTAAGTTCGGGATCTTTGGCGTTGATCCCCTTTACCAGCAATCCCAGGGCGTAAGCACGGTTGACATCGTTGAATGTCCGGTGGTCGAGCCATGAGGCAAAAGACTTCATTTTTCTTGCCTCTGCAGCGGTGGAAGCCACCACATCATCCCATTGTTTGAAATCGGTTGCCCACGCCCGGTTGAGATCCTCCAGCGAAGCGTATTGGGTTTTAAGGTATTTGCGGAACTCTTTTTTGCAATGTTCCGAGAAACATCCGTCCCATTCAGAAATCATATTTGACTCATCCGGACCTGCGACATCAAGCACGCCGAATGGATAGGTGACACCGAAACTTTTGGGGACGGCAGCAATAGTTTTACGGAATTGCGGATCGCTCAAACATGGGGTGCGAAGCATTTTATCCTTTTCTTTGGTGCCCTGATTCAGTATCGGATGTTTGCCGCCGATTGAATTGGAACACATGGTGCTTCCGAAAAGGATCCCGTTATCCCGGAAAGCGGCTTCTGCGGCGGGGAGATCCCGATAGGAGTTCGCTCCTCCGGCAATATTCACTCCGAATTTTTTCAGCTGTTCCAGATAAAGTTTGAAGTTCCAGACATGGGCGCGGGTACTGATTGACGGCCAGCCCTGCATGACCGTAAATATCCGCGGATCAGGAGCTCCGGCAATGGCGATACGGCGGATCTGCCGGTCGATTTCTTTGCCGTTATCCATCAGACGGACGACCAGCTGCGCGGTTTTGGTGCGGCAGTCGGCGAGGTCAAAACCTGCCTTGTTCCCGGTGGATTTGGCAAAACAGTTACCGTTATTATCGAACATCTCCATGATGACCTGTCCGCCGTCGGCGATGACCGATACCGGGAGTATTTCATCGGGTTGCCGGATTTTTTCTTCAACCTGGATCTGTTTGATGCCGGCAGTATGATCCTGACTGTTGTCGACGGCGCAGCTTGCCCAGCAGAGAGTACCTTTGCTGTTGCGGATGACCACATCGGCAAAGTTCATTCCCCGCATTTCGTTGTGTTGAGCAATGATGAAGACATTTTTACCCTTTATAAGAGTGGTTTTGCGGGAGAATACGTTGGTTTTTTCTGAAAATTTATTCCGGCAGGTAACCGTGACTTCAACATCCTGCTTACGGTCGGATTCCACATTCCAGATAAGCATATCAGTATCGGCGGGGGCAAAATCGACTGTATTGACTCCGGATTGCGTTTTTCCAGCGGCATAAATAAGTTTGCCGAGCAGAGCGATCTGGTATTCGTAATATTTCCAGGTGGCCTGCGGCACATTACTGTTCTGGTAAGGCAGGAAAAATCTGCTGGGGACATTGTATTTGGAGTTCTGTTCTTTGGAATTCTGCCAAGTACAGACAAAAACTTTACCCTTGCCGTAATTGAATTCGGCGATCACCGGGAATCCGTTGGCGGCGGCATGGATCTTTGCTCCGGGAAATTCATAGCGGAAAATTGCCGGAGAAGTGACTGCATTGAGCGGGATTCCGGCAAGCAATCCGCTGTTTTGGCTCTGCCACGGATAAGATACCGGTTTGCCGGGGAGAAGTTTGATATGTTTTTTCAAAGCTTCGGGGAATCCTTCCGGAGAGATCAGAACCAGTCCGCAGCCGCCGGCCACTTTTGAGAGGATATTTTCGGAGAGCTGCTGATCAAAAAGTTTCCAGACATCACCGGCAAGCACGAGGCAGTTGTAATCTTTTTTGAGCTGGCGGGTCAATTCATTGACACAGCTTTTGGTATTAAGCGACATGACGTGGCCGCTCAAACTCCACAATCCGGCGATATAATTGGTCGTCAGATCCATATCAAAACGACGGGAAACTTCGATCATATCCCGGATACCTCCGGCAACCGGGTTGACCGCGAGAACACGGGGGGCTTGACCGGCAAATTTGCTTGAGAAGTCGAAAAATTCCCCGCCGATATTTTTGGAATTGAAGTTGAGATCCAGTTTTTCTCCGCTGCCGGAAGCATCGGGTTTGCGTTCTCCGTCACTTTGCAGCTGATAAATGCCGGTAGCTTTGGAGTAGATCACGGATTTTTCCGCAAAGTGACAGCAGCTGCCCTGGGCATTGAATATTTCCACCTTGTAAACGACCGTTCCGTAACGCAGATCATTGGCAAAAGTTTTGCTGAAAAACGGCTGATTGTTCACTTTGAAAGAGGCAAGTTCTCTGAATTTCACTTTGCCATCTTTGCCGCAGACGCCGCCGCTGATTTTTACGGTATAACGGCCTTTTTCAAAAAATGCGGCATTGAACTTGATATTTTTCGGGGCGGCAGTATATTCAGGCTGCAAATCAAAAGCGGTTGCCGCGACCGGAGAAACTTTATCCGGAGTTCCGACTTTTGCGAATGGAGCGAGGAACATGGTAAATTCCAGAGAACTTCCGGCGGCGATGGGATAAATACCGAGTTTGTGTTCAGCAGTTCCGTAAAGCGGATTGCTGCTCCAGAAGCAGACCTCTTTAAGCAGTTCATTCGGGGCGATAAAAGCGATACCGCTGTCGTCTTTTACCGCTCCGTACCAGTTACTGGAAAGATCGCGGGTGGAAAATTCCTTTACTCCGCCGGGATTGCTTTCCACCCCGTTGAGACCGGGGACGATGCGGTTGTACCCGTCGGCAAACTGGACTCCGGAAAGACACCAGAATCCGCTTTTAAGCGGTACGACATTTTCCAGCGCGTTGTGGATGGCATAATCGATACGTAAAACCGAAGAATCGGGGGTCAGGGTATAGATTTTGTCGATCCGGACATTGGCGAATGCTCCGCTTTTGCCGTTTCCGGAGACCCGGAGCTGTTTTTTTGCCGGGGTATCGGAGATAATTTCCGCCTCAAAACGGACATTGCGGAAAACGTCCCGCTGGGTCCGCAGATCTTTTCCGGTATAGAAGCGGTCGACGAATGCCGGGCCGTAATCTCCGCCAGGTTCAGCAAAGCGGATGTGATTTTGTCCGCTTACCTTATCGAATGCGTAGACCACTGCTCCGGTACAACGGGGGTCGATGACGTAAATAGACGAGGAGTTTTCCATGACGAATCGCTCGCCGTACTTGAACATGCGCAGTTCATTTTTTGCACTTTTCTGCAGTTTATCCAGCGGGTTATCCGGCAGCTGCACCTGTTTGCGCGGAACGGTACTGCCGAAAAAAGAGACTTCGCACAAACTCAAATATGAACCGGTACCGGTGAAGACCGCTTCAATGGTGGAAAAGGGAGAATTATCCACTGATTTGAGCGTGTAGGTCTGATAATTTTTTTCATTTTCCGGCAGGTTATACGGGTGTTTGTAAGTTTCCTGTACCAGCGGGACCCGGCGATTGCCGTCCACGCCAAAAAAGGTGACATCTTTCAAGCCGAAACTGCGGGCTCCCCGGAACAATTCAAAAGTCACCTGTTCCAATTTGATATCTTCTGTGAATTGAAAAGTGATAACCACCCGGGTTTTTTTCAGGATTTTGCAGTTCCAGATAACATTGTTGCCGGAGCCTCCTTTGCCGTCAGTAAGTTTGGTAAAAGAGATGTCGGCGTATTTTGCGCCTATTACCGGTTCCGAGAAACGGTACGATGCCGGAGTGATTTTTGGGGCGGCAAAAAGGTTTGCGGTCAGTAAAAAAAACACAAAAAGAGCATATATGTGCAAAGCGTACTTCATTTTTTATCTCCAGTTGTTCGGATTCAGAGGACTCCTTCAAAGGAAACTTCCAGAAGTCCCAGATAACTGCCGGTAAGGGAAAATTCAATTTCAACAGCGGAATACTTCTTTTCGCATTTGAGTTCCATCTGCAATTTTTCCCGGCCTTTGGCTCCTGCCGGGAGCGCGTATGGATGGTTGAATGTTTTTTCTCCGAGCAGAGTCTTATTCTCGCCGTCTATTCCGAAAACTTTGACTGTTTTCCAGCCGAAACTGCGCGGTCCGCGGAAAATATCAAAATTCACAGCAGTAAGTTGTGCTGGATTTTTCAGGTTAAAAATCAGTACTCCCTTTCTGATCCGGGATGTTTTGAAATCCATAACGATCGGTTCTTTGTCGGCGGTACCGTTGGTAAGCCGGATGAATTTATCGTCATTGTAACGGTTGCGTTTGTCGGCAAGAAATTTGATATCATGTTTGTATGATTCCACCGGGATGATTTCCGCAGAAAGCTGTCCGGCGGCAGCCAATATTGCAATGATCATAAGTTTACGCATAATTTTATCCTCCGGTTTTGATATTAATACATGCTGTCAGAAACATTGCCTTTACCTGCCCAAAAACTGGAATTCCAACCATTCGCATGATAACCCGGAAGTCCGGATGTATTGTGCGGGATTTGGTTGTCGTTCAATGCGGAGCAGTGACCGTCTCCCCATAAAATATTTACGGTTTTATTGTGGCGGAAGTATGAAGCATATTTTTCAGATGAAACATTATATTTCATTTTATCGGTATAGGAGTCCATCATGACCATGACTTTGGTCGGATTTTTCATTTGGTTGACTTTCTCCACTCTGGTATCACAACTGTCGCCCGGAAGATAGTTGCTGTACGCAATTGAATAGGTCGGACTGGTCCCCGGAGACTGCGGAACAGCCGACGGGCAGAAAAATCTTGACGTTACACCATTTTTATCGACACTTCCAATAGAAGCAATATCACCGATACAACTCAAATATCCGGCGATAAATTGTTTTTCAGCGGATGTTGAAAAAATGTGTCTTAACATATTTCCAGAAGATCCTTTCCCTCCGGCTTGAAAGTCATATTGAGGCAAGCGGTCTTCCCAGTCATTGGTATACATTGAAACTGCCCCTCCCATTTGTTTGAAGTTATTCAGACAGCTTGCTGATCTGCCGCGTTCGCGGGCGCTGTTCAGAGCCGGGAGCAATATCGCAGCTAAAATGGCGATGATGGCGATAACAACCAGCAGTTCGATGAGGGTGAAACGTTGCGGGGTGTCATTTGGGGAGAGCGCTGGGGAAAAGTGATTCTTTTGCATGGTACAAACTCCTTTTTTTAGAGGTTATTGGATCGATGCCAAAAAATGCAGGACGATTTCAGCCATAAGCTGATGACCTTTCAATGAAAGATGCACTCCGTCATCCGGTACATTGAGACTCTGGGGATCGGCGGCATTACGGAAAATTTCCCGTGCGTTGATGAAATACGCCCCGTGATCTTTGGCGGCGGACTGCATTTTTTCTACGAAATCCGCCGTCGGTTCCGGGTGACCGAAAAGGTTGTGGTTGACATTTGCAGCAACTTTTGGTTCTGCCAGAGAGAGTTGGTAAGGCAGGAAACTGTCCAGTGCCGAAATGAATACGATTTTGGCTTGGGGGGCGCGTTTTTTCAGTTCCGCAGTGATGTCATCCATCAGTTTCCGCTGTTCATTTTTCGGAGTGAATGTATTTTTGTAGCCGCTGAAAAAGCTCACTTTACAATCATTGCCGCCGATGAAAATAAAGATCATATCCGGCATTACTTTGAACAGCTCATGATACATTTCCGGCCGGTTGATTTTCTGTCCGGTCAGTCTGGCGTAGATCTTGCCCAGCGTGTCACCGCCGACCCCGGCATTGCGGAAACTCCAGTTTTCCGGCAGATAATGCCCCACGATACTGGGGTAATTTCTGCCCCGGTCGTAGTCGCTTAAACTGTCGCCCAGAAAGAGCAGATGCTTTTTGCCGGCAAGTTTTTTGCTGTATGCGCTGTACTTCTGAAGTTTTTCTTCCGGGACGATGGTAGCGAAAAAACTGTTTTTGACTCCGGTTTCCGGATCGGATACTGCCAGACGCATCCCGTCACTTGCCGCATTGGAAACTTTGAATGTATAGCGGTAAATGCCATCTTTGCCGGTGGTAAACGTGGTTCGTTCCGGCGGCTGATAACCTGACAGCAGAGTTTGACCACAATAGAGGTCTGCGGTAAGCTGCTGTCCCGGCTTGTCGGTAACGATATTTACCGTGACATTTTCTCCGTGGCGCACGACGGCGCACTCCGGTACGAATGCGATACGGAATGCATTCCGGTCGAGATAATAAAAACTGGTGTCTTCAATTTCGATCGAACCATCGACCGAGATGGTCAGTTTATCGTGAAAGACGGTGAACCGGTCAGGTTCCTGAAGTTCAAAGTCAAAAACTTTGATCTCGTTGTCAAGCGTATACTCCCTGCTTTTGCGGTATGCAAATTCCACCGCATTACCGGCAAGCATTTTCCTTGCCCGCACCTGCAGGGTCATTTTGCCGCTGCCTTTTGCTTTGATCCGGAAGCGGAAAAAACGGTTGGCAGGCATGGCACACTGCGGATCGGCATGTTCCAGATTGCCGAGGTCGAAGTAGTGGGACAAACTGCCTTCGCTGAAAAAGGCCGTTCCGGAATTCACCCGGAAATCTTTTTCTCCGGAGTAGTGCCAATGGATCTTGCCGCTGGTAAAAGAGGAGTTGTTGATCAGGTTGACTTCTCTGGTATAGGCAGCCAGTGAGAAACATGACAGGGCAGTACAGATGACTGTTTTCATGATTTACATTTTCCTATGGTTTTGTTTGGATAAAATTTTGACGGTATGCCGCGATGGATCACCGTATCACTTTTGCCGCTGTTGTACATGTGCCAGATGATCTCCACCAGTTCTTTTCCCAGATCACTGCGGGAATAGTTTACCGATGCCAGCAATCCTCCGGTATCGTTGTCATAGCCGATCAGCGAAATATCTTCCGGAATAGCGATGCCTCTGGCGGTGAGCTGGTCGTAAATGATTTTTGCGGTGTAGTCGTTTTGTCCCCAGATCGCAGTCGGATGGTCGGGAGATGCGAACAACTGGTCCAGATTCCGGGCGATTTCATCTCCGAGCTGCTCTTCGGAAGTTTGAAAAGAGTCGATACTGTACACTTGCGGAACAATACCGTATTGTGGTGCAAGGTCGATAAGGGTCGCTCCCCGGTTGACTGCAGAGGAGTAATAAAGGGAACGTATTTTCCAGTTAAAAACTGCCAGTTTCCGGTGGCCGTTGCGTCGCAGTTCTTCCAGCATTTCCCGGAACCCGGGTTCATTATCGTCAAAAACATTGCTGACATTGTTATCCGGCGCAGAACCCAAGACCAGCACTTGCGGAATATCTTTCATTCCGGTAAGCTGGTTGAATACCGGATCACTGCATCGGTATGTGCGCGGACCGAAGTTGATCACTCCGATCGAGCGGGTGAGATTTTTTTCTATCCAGAAATCGATCTCCTCTCTGCCGGCATCGATCGGCGGCAGCACTACGATGTTGACCGAAATGCCCAAGGCAGAGGCGTGATCCAGCAGACTACCGAAAATTTCCAGACTCTGCTTGGTGAACTCCTTGAAAAGTTCGGACATCTGCCGGTGCATGATCAATGATATTGTCGGAAACGGTTTTTTGTACAAATCCTTTGCCTGCGGACCGACGACGATGGCCCGGCAGTTGCGGCGAGCAAGGATTTGTTTGTCCAGTAATTCAGCGTATGCCTGCCGGACGGTGTTGCGGTGCAGCCCCAGAGTTTCTGCCAGTTTCCTTTCGGATATGACTGCTGTCCCCGGTTCCGGCCGGAATCGGGCGATATTGTGACGGATCTCCGTGACAAGCTGCGACCAGATCGGGGTCGCCTGGGCGGGGTCAACTTTTATTTGCCATGCTAATGCTTCTGCCATTTAGAATCTCCGTATTCTGTTTGGCGATAAATATTTTTTGTGTTGTATA
The DNA here is from genome assembly GCA_015061495.1 of Lentisphaerota bacterium. Lineage (GTDB taxonomy): Bacteria > Verrucomicrobiota > Lentisphaeria > Victivallales > Victivallaceae > UBA1784. The sequence goes on along the minus strand of SUWL01000005.1, from coordinate 17,308 downwards.
TAATACTGTACCACTTGAAAACTGTTTTGTCAAGCCGCATGTATAAATTTTTCGAAAAATAAAAATCCCCGGCTGAAATCTGGATTCAACCGGGGGATCAAAATAAGCTGATTTGATCGGCAGTTATTTGGCAATCAATAAGTTGATGATCTGCAGCCGCAGTAATTCACAATCAACCGTACGGGGATCAAGTTCCGCGAGCATTTTATCGATTTGCGGGAGATTGCCGTTTCGCCGGGCATTTTTCCGTAAAAGAGTGATGAAGCGGACATCGTCAGCAGCTTCCCGTTGACCTTCCCAGCTGATCGTATCAATGACTCCGTCGATGGTCGGATAGACAAAACCCCAGCTGCGGAAGTAGGCATTGGGCTGTTTGGCGGCATCTTTTTTGAATGGGTCGCGGTAACAGTAGTCACAAGTGCCGTCATAGTTGTTGTACCAGAGCATAAATCCATAGTTGCGGCGGTAAACGGATGGATCGGGTTCGCCGCCGAAAGGGGCGCCGTAATTCCATGCGGTGGTATTTTCACCATGCCAGCGGGCAGTTTCATCGGCACTGGAAGTGCCAAAGCAGTTGACATGCTCCACATGACCTTTGAGGTAGGGGAAGACGGCGGGGAAGGCGGTGACCCAAAGTTTTGCTCCCGCCTTGTGCATGACATCCATGGCGTTGTACTGAACTTCAAACTCTTTGCGGGAGTTCTGCTCATCTTTGCAGTAGAAAAAGATATCACCGGTGATGCCGGTTTTCCGGACGGTGGCGATCAGCATGCGCACCCGTTTATCCAGAGCTTCAAGTTCGCCGGGCGTGCGGGAATCCGTATCTCCGGATATGGCAAAGTATACGTTGTCTTGGCACATGCCGCAGCTGCGGGCGATATTTACGGCACGTTCGATGACCTGCTGATCGCCGTACATGGTGCTGTGATACCAGGTGAATGCTGGAGTGGTTACTTCGTGAGCGGCGAGGTTGCGCATTTCGGCAGTATAGCGGTCAAAGTTGACAAAATGGCGGTCGATGCCGGTTATTTTCTGATTGGTGGGATGCCCCCAGTAATAGACGCTGTAGGTAAGCTGTTTATTCAGATCATAACGGGTCGCCGGAACCGGCAGTGTGTCCGGGATGATTTTTACAAAAAATGGTACTTTGCCGATTTCTTTGCCCTGTCCGGTCAGAATGACCGCACCGCGGTACAGTCCCGGTTTGACATTCTTTTTGGTATTGAGAGTAATGATCAGCTGCTGATTGGTTCCGGCGGCAAGTTTGCAGGGCAGCAGCGTGTCGGAATCTTTGACCGGTATAACTTTTCTGCCGTCATCGGCAGTCAGCGGAGTTTGCAGATCAAAACGGCGGTTGGAAAATTCCGGGTCATTGACCAGCAGATCCGGTACCGGCAGTTTGCCTTTGGTTACCGGGGCATTTTTTCTGCTCCAGGCTCCGCCGTCCTGATACCAGGCATGAAGGTACTTGATGTCAATATTCTCCTGCGGGAAGCCGGGCAGATCGACTTTGAACGTCAATTCGGAAAAATCCATGTCAGCGTGCAGCAGGATACTTGCCGGTTCATATTCATTGAGTGCGGCAGTGAGATAGAGGTTTTTACCGGAACTCAAACCGGCTTCCTCCGGATCGGCATCCGGCAGCAGCGGTTTGCTGTTGGTCGCGGAAACCGTGTAGATACTCAAGCCGAAAGGCTGCTGATAATCCGGCATCCGGCAATACTTTTCCAACTGGTCAAGATCACGGGCGATCTCCTGTTGAAATTTTTTCAGATCGCTCATTTTGTTCCGGGTGTTACGGATACGTGTGATCTGACTGCCGCCGATGGTCAATTCTCTGGCAAGCTCCTGTTTTTCCAGCCGGTTCAATCTTGCCGTGAATTTTTCTCTGACCTCATCCAAAGGGTCGGCATTGAAAAGTTCCGTCGCGGAAAGGGCGCGATTGTAGAATTTTACCTCATCGATATATCCGGTAAAAGCGGTTTTTTTGCTCCATGATGATCTGCCGCAGACGATCCGCTGATTATTGGTGAATTGCAGACCGGGCAATTCGATTTTGCCGAATTCTTTGCCGTTGACATAGCAGTGGGCGATTTTGGGGCGGATGACCATGGTGAAACGGTACCAGCGATTGGGCTGTAAAGTTTCGTGATATTGTGCTTCGCACCAACGGGAAACTGTTTGGATGCCGCACTGCAATGCGCCGTTTACCGAACGGACATAAGTTCCCAGTCCGGGATTGCCGGTGCCCAGAATATTATGGACTCCATTGATGCTGTCGGTATTGAAATAAAAATCGACAGTCAGTCCATCGACATTGTGGACGGAACCTGCAGAAGCGGTCTTGGCAAAACTTTGTTCGCCTTTGATCCGCAAGGCATTGCCTTTTAAGCCTTTGGCAAATGTGCTGTTGAATACCTGCGCCGGTTTGTTCCGCATCGGAGAGGAATCCGCTGCTTCATTGCCGGCAGGTTCATCGAATTTCCAGTAGCCGATCAGTGAATCATCAATGCTTCCGGCAGTCAGAGATAAGCAGGATGCGGCGAGCAATAAGTAAATTGTTTTCATCGTTATTTTTCCTCAAGTTAATGTGATCAGTATCTGTCCCAGTACCAGAATGCGCCGCTGGGCAGACTGACATGGGAACCGGCTGATTTATAACGGTCGAGCCAAGTCTGTTCCGGAGCCTGAAGTGAATCGGCATGACCATCTCCGAATGCGGCATTGACATATTTGCCTTTGCTGTGGGCGATGGAAGCCATTGAATCGCCGGCTTGGGGATTCATATACTTTTCATCCCAAACCGTGATTCCTGCGATATCATAGTTGCTGGAACCATCCTGATAAACCACGGTGTTGGAAGCGGACTTCTGACCGCCGTACTGATCGCCTTTAAAGCCTCTGCCTTTGATTGTCGACCAGCTGTCTTTGGGGGCGTAAACACAGAAGTTGTAATTATAGGAGTACCAGCCGTCATTTGCGCCGTGGCCGCCATTGCCGAAACCATTGTAGAGTTTCGGGTTGGCGGCGCATCCTTTGAGGGTGATCTCCCGGTCGGCATAAGGAATCAGCAGTTTGTGGAACACCAATGCTACGACCCCGGCTGCACCTTTATCCGGATCATCGCCGGAGGCACATGGATAGTAACCGTCATTGGCATCGCAGTACATTGCCGTACCGGTGCCGAGCTGCTTGAGTGAAGAGATGCACGATGCTGAACGTCCGCGGTCACGGGCGGAGTTGAGGGCAGGCAGCAGAATTGCCGCCAGAATGGCTATGATCGCGATCACGACAAGCAATTCTATTAAAGTGAATGCGCTCTTGGGAAGAGGGGAAAAACTTCTTTTCACGGGAAAAGAGGTTTTTCCCCTCTCCCCAAACCCCACTCTCCTTTTCAAGAAAAGCGGAACTTTTTGTTTTGTCTCACATGTGGATTTGTGTGTAAAGAAATGCCATGATGAGATAACAGTACTTACGAGTAGTTCGATAAGAGTAAAACGGGACTTTTTCATAATTTTTCCTTTTTTTTGAATTTCAGTAATCATTGGAAAATAGCGGAACCGTTGTTTTTTTGTGTGTCAAACCTCCTTGCTGTCTGTTAATTATCCAAGATAAAATCATGGTTGCCATGCTCAAGCTTGCTGCCGCGGAAAGTTGCGGAAATATTTTCCGGGACCGAGATCTGATAGCGGATCTTGTTATCCGGCAGTTTTTCCCAACGCACTTTCAAATTCCGGTATTCCGCCTCCATACTGGAACATGTGCCGCCGGGATGCGGATCTATGGAGCAGTCCGGTTTGATCCCCATTGCCACGCCAATGATCCAGTCAAAAACTGAACCGTAAGCGTAGTGGTTGAACGAATTCATATTGGGGCTGGCGAAGCCTTTTTCCGTCAGGGTGTACCATCTTTCCCACATGGTCGTTGCCCCCATTGTCACCTGATACAGCCAGGAAGGGTAAGTGGTTTCCTCCAACAGCTGCCAGGCAATGTCGTTCCGTCCGGCTTTGGTCAGGGCATGAAGCAGGTGCGGGGTACCGAGAAATCCGGTGGACAGGTGACCGTTTCGCTGTTCAAGAATGTTGTCAAGCAGTTGTTCGATGGTGCGTTGGCGGATCTCGCCATCGACAAGGTCAAAATTTACGGCAATGGCACAAGCGGTCTGGGAATGCAATTTATCCCGGTATTTGTCCATGAAGCTTTTTTTCAGCTGCGCGGAAAGGGCAGTCATTTCTGAAACATCTTTGCCGAGGACGGTTCGGATCTTGATCATCAGGTTTACACAATGAGCATGGAACGCATCTCCGAGCAGTTCGCTGTCAGTCGGATCATCCAGATTGAGCCAATCACCGTATTTGGCTTCCTGCGGCAAGTTGTGCTTGCGGCGTTCTTCCCGGTAATTTATCCATGCGGTCATGTTGTTGAAATTTTCTTCCAGGATCTCTTTTTTGCCGGTGAAACAATACAGATCCCAAGGGATCATCACTCCGGCATCCGCCCATCCCGCCTGACCGATGCTCCAATACGGACCTGGAACCAGGTCCGCAAAGGCACCGTCCTGCCGTTGTGCGGCGCGGACAGATTTCATCCAGCGGCGGAAAAATGCTTCCGCATCCGAGAGATACATTGCTGATTTGCAGAATATCTGGGCATCGCCGAGCCATCCGCGCCGCTCATCCCGCTGGGGGCAGTCGGTCGGGATGTCTAATGCATTGTCCCGCCATGATTGTTCAACATTTTTTACCAGTTGATTGAGCAGAGGACTGCTGCATTCAAAGCGGCTGTGAAATGTCAGGTCGCTGTGAATGAGATATGCTTCCGCTTCAAAATCATCGGCGCCTTCAACTTCAATATAGCGGAAGCCGTGAAAGGTGAATGTCGGCGTATATGAAAATTCTCCTCCGGGTGAGATACAGTGGTCGGTTGCTGTGGCAGTACGGAGATTGACGGTATAAAGCTGACCGTTTGCATCCAGCGTTTCGGCGTAACGGATGGAGATCTTTTTGCCTGCCGGAGCATTGAATTTAACTGCGGCATAACCGGTGATATTGCTGCCGAAATCCACGATATTTCCCTGTCTGGCAGATGCCGGATACTTTTTTATCCGGCGCACCGGGACTCCGGAATATTTTTCCAGCGGCAGACCGGATGCCGCTTTTACCGGATGAAAATTCTGCCACGGCCGTGCCGGATCGTACATTTCCCCCATATAAATATCGCTGTACATAAATGGACCATCTGATGAACAGAGCCAATTTTTATCGGAAACAACCTGACCGTCGGGGTGATCCAGTTTGGCGATCAGGCAGGGGGGCTTGCCGTTGTTGCACTTCAGAGCGATTTCTCCGGCATACCATCCATCGGCAAGTTCAAGTGTCAGATGATGTTTCCCGGGAGTTATCTGAAAGCGCAGCGTTCTGGTTTCCGCAAAGAAATTATAATCCGTCCAGCCGGGTAAAAACAGCTCATCGGTGATCTCTTTACCATCCATCCTGGGAACGACAATACCCAATGCCGAAATTGTCAGTTCTGCAGTTCCGGCTTGCACGGATTCAAATTCTTTGATAAAACAACTGACTGGCTGCATGGTTTTTCCATTATGCAGCGGATCGCATATCCATTGTGCCGGAGCGAGAGAGATTTTTTCCATTTCGATGCCTTGGGTTGCAAAATTTTGTTACTGCGTATAAAATACAGCAGCAAAAATGGAAATCCCTTGATAAAAACGGCAAAAAACAGCACAAAAACGGCAATTTTGCCTTTTTATTACATATTTTTCCAGGATTTGGGCAGCGAATGCAGGTGTTTGTGAAACAATCTGGTGAAGTAGTTGCTGTCCCGGAACCCCGCCTTATCAGCAGCTTCGGTGACCGAAGCGCCGTTGCGGAGAAATTCTCTGGCGGCTTCCAGCCGGAGCGTGAGCAGATATTGCCTGGGAGACTTGCCCAGAGCTTTTTTGAATGTCCGGGTGAATGTGGATATTGACATGCCGGACTTTTTTGCCAGTTCGGCGATGCTCAATTCTTTCTGGTAGTTTTCCAGCATGCCGTTGAGGGTCTGACGGAATTTTTCCGGCAAAGGTATCTGTCTGGCTTTATGATCCGGAGCGAAATTATCCAGTAAAATCGGTATTGTTTGCATAAATGCTCCGTAAACAGCCAGCAGATGTCCGGGACATTTGCTTTTTTGCCGTTCGAATGCAAAAAGCAATATGGTCCGCAGATAGGCGAGCTGATCGTCATTCAGGTGCAGTTTCGGGTAGTATTTTTTTTCCCGGTAATATTCCGGGTCGATCCCGAACAGTGCCACATATCCCGGATGCCGGCAGATGTTGTGGACCGGGATATTCAGTTGATCAAAGTGAAAGAGGATGTTGATCAATTTTACATCACACTCTTTGCTGTAGCGGTGCAGACCGCCTCTGGGGATGATGACCACATCCCCGGCAGTGATCGTTTCTGCGCTGAAGTCCGTTTCGTATACCGCACTGCCATTGAGCATAATGGCTATTTCAGTGAACTCATGGGAGTGAAATCCCAACGATTCACTGTAATCGGTATAAAAAAGGTGTACCGGCAGCTGCCCCGGAGTGAAAAAGGCATCATCTTTCAGAATGTTCTGCATCTTTTTTTCCTCCAGGAACAAAGGTATATTTCAGTAGCGGTAGGTGTCGTTTTTGAACGGGCCATCGACTGTTACGCCGATGTAATCCGCCTGCTCCTGCGTGAGGGTGGTCAGTTTGGCACCGAGTTTATCAAGATGCAGTCTGGCGACCTCTTCATCCAGTTTTTTGTCGATCAGGTATACTCCGACGGCACGATTTGGATTGCGGGCAATATCGATTTGTGCCAGCACCTGATTGGTGAAACTGTTGGACATGACGAATGAAGGGTGACCGGTGGCACATCCCAGATTGACCAGACGTCCTTCCGCAAGCAGATATATCGTGTGTCCATCCGGAAAGGTGTAGGCTGAAACCGGGCAGGAGCTGTCTTTGATCACCGTTTTTCTGATGCCGGGATAACTTTCCAGTTCCGCAACCTCGATTTCATTGTCAAAGTGTCCGATATTACAGACGATCGCCTGATCTTTCATCTTTGCCATCTGTCCGATGGTGATGATATGGCAATTGCCGGTACAAGTGACGTAGACATCCGCCTGGGGCAGGGCATCTTCCACTGTGCAGACCTGAAATCCTGCCATACATGCCTGCAGCGCGCAAATGGGATCGACTTCGCTGACCAGCACTCTGGCACGTTCGTTGCGCATTGCTTCGGCACATCCTTTGCCGACATCACCGTAACCGCAGACCATAACGGTTTTTCCGGAAAGCATCACATCCAGAGCCCGTTTGATGCCGTCGGTCAAACTGTGACGGCAGCCGTAGATGTTGTCAAATTTGCTTTTAGTCACAGAATCGTTGACATTGACAGCGGGGAAGAGCAATTCGCCGCGTTTGGTCATCTGTTCCAGACGGTGTACTCCGGTAGTGGTTTCTTCGGAAACGCCTTTGACATTGGCGGCGATTTTTGTCCATCTTCCCGGGTGGAGTTCCAACTCTTTTTTGAGCAGAGCATTGATGATCTTCAACTCTTCGATGTCAGTTGGTTCGTCAAGGATAGCTGGATTTTTTTCTGCCGCAACACCGCGGTGGATAAGCAAGGTGGCATCTCCACCGTCATCGACGATCTGATCCGGACCGGAACCGTCATCCCAGGTCAGGGCGGCAAGGGTACATTCCCAGTACTCCTGCAAAGTTTCACCTTTCCAGGCGAAAACCGGTACTCCGGCGGCGGCAATGGCGGCAGCGGCATGATCCTGAGTGGAGAAAATATTGCAGCTCGCCCAGCGGACATCTGCGCCAAGTTCCACCAGCGTTTCGATCAGTACGGCGGTTTGGATAGTCATGTGCAGACTGCCGGAAATTTTGATTCCGGCGAGCGGTTTAGCGGGGCCGTATTTTTTTCTGGTTGCCATCAATCCCGGCATTTCGTGTTCAGCAATAGCGATCTCTTTGCGGCCGAAATCGGCAAGTGAGATATCTTTGACTTGATAGTTACTCATGATCAGACCTCGTTATTTATAATGTTATAAAGTTTTTCAAAATCTTCATCCCGGCACATCGTTCCGGTTATCCGGATGACTTCTGCGGCGCAGATCGCTCCGAGTCTGCCGCATATTTCCGGCGGCAGATCTTTGCTCAACCCGTAGAAAAATCCGGCGGCATAGAAATCTCCCGCACCGGTCGTATCCCGGATGTCAAGGTTTTTTACCGCATCGATCCGGTATATCTTATCCGGATCAATGATCATTGATCCATGTTGACCGAGTTTCAATACTGAACGCATCGGAAATTGTTTCAATTTTTCCGGCAGCATCTGTTCCGGAGTATCCGGAAACAGTGCGGAAGCCTCCTGCAAATTGGCAAAGAGCAGATCGATACCGGAATCTGTTATTTTGCGAAACCGTTTCAACTCCCGTTTGACAAGTTCAAAATTATTCAAATCTACTGCAATTTTGCATCCGGCATTGCGGGCATATTCAAGCAGATCATCGATCCATGGTTCACAAATCAGGTAGCCTTCGAGCAGCAGCCAACTGAACGAATTGAAATTGATATCGGCAAGATCACTTTTGCGGACATCCAGCGAAGCACCGAGGTTGGAGAGCATGGTGCGTTCGGCATCGGGAGTTATCAAACTCAAACAAAATCCGGTGGCAATTGTTTCCGAAACAGGCAGTAAAGAGACGTCACTTCCGGTTTGAAGCAATGCCTGACGGAAAAAATCTCCGTCATCATCTCTGCCGATCTTACCGAAGTGAGTTCCTGAACCGCCAAGTCTGGAAAATGCCCGGATGGTATTGGCAGCACTGCCGCCGGGAGTACGGATGATCTGCCGGTCATTGAGCGCTGCAATAAACTCATCTTTTTGAGCTGCAGAGATATTCCGTGTCCCTCCTTTGCCTCCGGGGACATGGGTATCAATGAATTTTTCCGGAACCGCCAGCGAGTAATCTACCAACGGTGAACCGACCCCCAGCAGTTTGAAACTCATTTCCCGGTCAGTTTTTTTTGAATTCCGCCGCAGCGTTGATCAGTTCTTCCGTACGGTCGCATTTTTCCCACGGGAAAATGTTTCTGCCGAAGTGACCGTAGGCGGCGGTATCAGCATAGCACCAGCCGCTGCCGGGATATTTCAACCCGAGTTCTTCAACGATTTTAGCCGGGCGCAGGTCAAAAACTTTGCGAACGACCTTTTCCAGATCCGCATCCGAGGCAAGGATGCCGGTGCCGTAGGTGTCAACATTGATGCTCAACGGTTGGGCAACGCCGATCGCGTAAGCAACTTGGATCTCACATTTTTTTGCCAGTTTGGCGGCAACGAGATTTTTGGCGATGTAGCGGCAGAAATACGCAGCGGAACGGTCAACTTTGGACGGGTCTTTGCCGGAAAATGCACCGCCGCCATGAGAACCGACACCACCGTAAGTATCCACGATGATCTTACGTCCGGTCAAACCGGTATCGCCGTGAGGACCGCCGATTTCAAAACGGCCGGTGGGGTTGACAAAATAGGTGATCTCATCATTGAGCAATTCGGCGGGGATGACCTTTTTGACCACTTTTTTGACCAGATTTTCCAAATAGGAAATCGGCATTTCCGGAGAGTGCTGATGGGAAACCACGATGGATTCCACTGCGGCAGGTTTGCCATTAATGTAACGGATGGAAACCTGACTTTTGGCATCCGGGCGGAGCATTTTTGCAACTTCCGGATCATTTTTCCGCATCCGGGCGAATTCTTCAACGATCTTATGGGCATAGATGATCGTCGCCGGCATCAGTTCCGGAGTTTCATCGCTGGCGTAGCCGAACATCATTCCCTGATCGCCTGCACCCTGATCGGCACGGCTTACACCCATGCTGATATCTGCAGACTGCTGGTGGATGGAGATCATGACTTTTGCATCATCTGCAGAAAATCCGATTCCTTCCTGATCGTAACCGATATCTCTGACGGCATCCAGAGCCACCTGCTGCCAGTTGACTTTAGCATCGGTGGTGATTTCGCCTGAAATGACGATCAGATTGGTGGTGGTCAGTGACTCGCATGCAACACGGCTCTGGGGATCCTGCATCAAACAGGCATCGAGGATCGCATCGGAAATGCGGTCACAAACTTTATCGGGATGTCCTTCTGAAACCGATTCAGAAGTAAAAACATGATTGGTCTTTATCTTGCTCATAGTGAAATGTCTCTGAATTTATCTGTGTGATGTGAAAATATCTTCTGGGAAATTATTTTTGCGGGATCTGCATCGGAACCGGTACGCCGCGGCGGTTTTGACGCCAGATGCTCTCTCCGGTGCCGGGGACCGCGGGTTTGTCTTTGCCGTAAGGAACCGTTTTCATATTGGCATCGGGGACACCTTTGCCGGCGAGGTAAGCCCGGATGGCATTGGCGCGGCGTTCGCTCAATGAGCGGTTGTATTCATCGGTACCGCGGTTGTCACAGTGACCTTCAATAACCAGTCCGAGCGAGGGATTTTCGATCAGGTACTGGGCGATTTTATCGAGGTTTGCGGTTTCGCTGGGAACGAGAACATCCGAATCGTAGGCGAAGTAGATGATCGGCATGCCGAGGCGGTTTTCCGGATCGACAGCCACCCAGCCGTCTGCATCAGCATTGCCGGGGGCGGAATCATCGAGAGCCTGCGGATCCTGCCAGGCACCGGCAGGGGAGCTGCTGTTATCACCGGGGAGCAGTGTCGGATTATAGGGACCGTTGCCCATAGGGGAGTAGCTGCCTCCTCTGGGATCTGGTTCAGCAACGGGCACGGAAGTTTCTTCATCAACGGCAATGGATTCACAGCCGGTGATCGCGAAAAGTGCGGCAACTGCCATAAGAGCGGAGAGATGTTTGAACATGGTTCTGTCCCTTTCTTTGTAGTTTTTTATGTTCTGAAAAATCAATCTTGAAAATTGTTTTACATCGTCCTTGAAGCGGATTTCTGATCAGCAGATACCGCCTCTCATACAATATAACACGCAAAACAGGAAAAATCCATCATTTTTTTATAAAAAAGGAGACTTTTTTACATTGAAATTATCCGCCAACGGTACTTGATTTAATGGGGCTTTGGAGTTATATTTTATAAAATACGCAAATCAGTTTTTCAAAAACGCATTTTCAGCTTATTAAGGAGGTCTTAAAATGCAGAATATCCAATGGGACAAATTGAAGTTTGAATTTATGCCGACCCGCAGCAACATCCGTTTCCACTATGCAAATGGACAGTGGGATGAGGGCAGACTTACCGGGGATTATAATATTTCTCTTTCGGTGGCGGCCAATGTACTGCATTACGGACAGGCGATTTTTGAAGGCATGAAAGCATTTTGCGGCAAAGACGGCAAAGTCCGGGTCTTCCGTCCGCAAGCCAATGCCAAACGTCTCAACTCTTCCGCAAGACAACTGGTGATGCCGGAATTTCCGGAAGATCGCTTCGTTGAAGCGGTGCGCACGGTGGTGCGTGACAATATCGACTTTGTTCCGCCTTACGGAACCGGCGGATCGCTTTACATCCGTCCGGTGATGTTCGGTACTTCTCCGCAGATCGGTGTCAATGCTTCAATGGAGTACGAATTGGTCATTATGGTCATGCCGGTCGGTCCCTACTACAAAGACGGCATCAAACCGGTGGATGCGATGGTTTCGGTTGATTTTGACCGCGCTGCCCCCAAAGGCACCGGACATATCAAAGCTGCCGGTAATTATGCTGCCAGTCTGCTGTCCAGCAAAAAGGCAAAAGAACAGCACTTCCCAATCGTGCTTTTCCTCGATCCGGCAAGCCACACTTATGTGGATGAATTCAGTACCAGCAACTTCCTTGCCATCACCAAAGACGGCAAATATGTAACGACCCTGTCTGATTCCATTCTGCCTTCGGTGACCAACGATTCTCTGCTGACCGTGGCGGCGGACCTGGGAATGCCGGTCGAGCGGCGCAAGGTCAATGTTGACGAATTGGCGGATTTTGCAGAAGTCGCTGCTTGCGGCACTGCGGTGGTGGTCACTCCGGTCGGCAAGATCGTTTACGGTGAAAAGACCATTGACTACGGCTGGACGGAAATCGGTCCCCAGCTCAAAAAACTTTATGACCGCATGACCGGCATCCAGTATGCGGAATATCCTGATACCCACAATTGGCTGGTGGAGTGCTGACGTTAAAATGAAGATTTTCAAAACCCGGAAAGAGTTTCAACAATACGCATTGGAATTGAAACGCAGCGGCAAAAGTATCGCATTGGTGCCGACGATGGGGTTTCTGCATGATGGTCACATGTCGCTGATCGACATCGCCCGTAAAAAGGCGGATGTGGTGATGGTCTCCATCTTTGTAAATCCCACCCAGTTTGCTCCGCATGAGGATTTTGACCGTTATCCCCGGGACTTTGACGGGGATGTGTCCAAGTGTATTGATCATGGAGCCGATGTGATTTTTGCACCGGAACCCGGTGAAATGTACGATGAAGATGCCTCCGTATGGGTGGAAGAGGTGAAACTCGCCAAGCCGCTTTGCGGGATCAGCCGTCCGACTTTTTACCGCGGAGTTACCACGGTCGTTGCGAAACTGTTCCTGCTTGCCCAGCCGGACTATGCGGTTTTCGGACTTAAAGATGCCCAGCAGTGCTTTGTCATTCAGAAAATGGTGCGCGACCTTGATTTCCCGATCGAAATCATCCCGGCGCCGCTGGTGCGTGATGCGGATGGATTGGCTTTGAGTTCCCGCAACCGTTATCTTTCGGCGGACGAAAGAGCGCGGGCGTTGTCCATTCACCGGGCATTGCTTGCCGCTAAAGCGGATATTCAGGCGGATAAAAATGGTATTGCCAATGCTCTGGAACGGGCAAGAGCGGCGATCACTGCCGCCGGCGGCAAAGTTGATTATGTGGAGATCCTTGACTGCCGGACGATGGAATTTCCGGTGGAAAACAGTCGTCAGGTGATCGTCGCTGCGGCAGCATTTTTCGGTACGACCCGTCTGATTGATAACGAAATATTTGAGATATAATTCAGGTGAACGGCTATGCATAAACTGATTTACGGCAAACCCGGATTTGATAAGGCGGTGCAGGCATTGTATGACCGTCCGGCATTTCCTCCGGAAGCGGAAGATTCAGCCAGGCAGATCATTGCCGGGATCCGCAAACGCGGTGATGAAGCGGTTGCGGAATTCGCTGAAAAATTTGACCGGGTCAAAATGACCCCGGCTGAATTTCTGATGCCGCTGGATGAAGCCCGTAAAATTGCTTCAGAATTGCCCAATGCCGACAAACTGGCGATCCGCAGAGCCTTGAAGCAGGTTCAGCAGTTTGCCAAACTCACCCGTCCCCGCAATTGGATGATGGGGGTGCGCAGCGGAGTGAAAGTCGGTGAAAAATTCACTCCAATGGAACGGGTCGGTGTTTACATTCCCGGCGGGACGGCGCCGTTGGTGTCAACGGTGCTGCATACTGCCGGGATTGCCAGTGCCGCCGGGGTAAAGGAGATCGTGGCGATCACGCCGCCGGGAAATACTCATCCGGCGGTGATGTATGCCATGCTGCAGGCTGGTGTGACCGAGATTTGGCGTTTGGGCGGGGTCTACGGTGTCGCCGCTTTGGCGCTGGGTACGCAGTCTATCCGCAAAGTTGAGAAGATTTGCGGTCCGGGAAATGCTTACGTGACTGCGGCAAAAAAACTGCTTTACGGCGAGGTCGGTATTGATCTGGTAGCCGGTCCTTCGGAAATTCTGGTCATTGCCGATAAGAGTGCCAATCCGGAATTTATTGCAGCTGACTTGCTCAGTCAGGCTGAACATGGCAGCGGTTTGGAACAGGCAGTGCTGGTTACGACCGATGAAAGCATGATCAAAAAGGTCGAAAAAGCCGTCCTCCGTCAGCGTGATACGCTCAAACGTCAGGCTACGATCGATAAAGTTCTGGCAAATGGTGTCTTCCTGATCGCTGTTCCGGATGAGGAAACGGCGGCGCAGGTTGCCAGCAGTTATGCTCCGGAACATCTGGAGATCCAAACGGAGAATCCAGAGCGGGTTGCCAAAATGATCACTGCTGCCGGTGCGATTTTTCTCGGGCAGTGGACTCCGGAATCCTGCGGAGATTTTTGTGCCGGACCCTCTCATGTGCTGCCAACAGCGGGAAGTGCCAAAAAATTCAACGGTTTGGAAACGGCAAGTTTTTATCGCCGCACCAGTCTGGTCAAATACTCCCGTCAGGCATTGAAGCGTGATGCGGATGTGATCGCCCGCTTCGGAGCAATGGAGCAGTTGGATGCTCACGGCAGAGCCGGAACGATCCGGGTGGATGAATAAATAGATTGTTATTGAAAGGTAATGTCCCGAATTTTGTGAAATCCAGGCAGAGGGGATAAATGAACATTCCTGTGATGTATAAAATATATCACAGAAGTTGTGATTTTTCAACCAGGTCTGCACGGGTCAGCTCCAACCGGTGGATGGATTGCGGAGGAAGGTCGTGTTTTGCGACGAGTACGCAACAGGATCCGCCGTCGCATAAAGCTATGGCGGGACAAGGTGTACTATGTACTCGACTGTTGCGGCGCAGGAGCAAGGCGCGAGATTACCCGCAAGCCGCCACCGCCGGTTAGATTTTCCACAAAAAATAAGACAATAACTATTGAAAAACTCTGCGGATTGAGTTTCGCAGAGTTTTTTTGTACCGTTATGTCAGCGGAAATGTTTCGATCGTATGCAGACAGCGGCGGAATGTCCCGTTCGGTGAGATTACTCCGAATTCTTTTCCGGCTGGACAAGGTGCAGGTGTCGGGGAGGCAAATCGTTTGGTTATTTCCGGCGGTTGGGGGCGGCATTCACAAATCATCTCGTCGGAGAATGAATATGGCACTTGGCAATCCGGCAGGGCACGGATGGTTTCTTTCAGAGCGTTCCACTCTGACCATGACAAGGTCAACTCCAGATGTTTTCTGCCGCGTCCCTCCGGCATCATTGCGCCCATTTGGATCGATGATGCCCCGGAAAGTACGCAGGCGGCAAACATATCGGCAAATTCTGCTTTATTGGCTTGAGTGGCGGTCAGGCTGATTGCGAATTTCCAGTCGTGTCCGGCGGCAAAAGCGAGCCAATTCAATACATTGCGGTAAGTTTTTCCGGTTCCGGTCATTTTTCCGTAACTTCGCAATCCCTGAAGGCTTGTGGCGATGGAAACACGCTTTTCTTTGCAGAAAAAGAAAAAATCCTCTGTCATTTTTGAACAGTTGGTAAAGAGCGACAGTGCCGCTTGCGGCAACACTTTCTTTGCATAAGATATGAGTTCGGTCAAATCCGGTCTCAACATTGCCTCTCCACCGGAAAAGGTGATCTCTTTTACCTGATGAGCCGCGCATAAATCAAGTATTTGCAGCCATTTCCCGGTATCCATATTCTCCGGAATGGCGGCATCGGTTTCATGCCAAATGCAGTAACAAAATGGACAGTTGTAATTGCATTTGGCGGTTACTTCCAGAATCATTACCGGCGGCAGGATCATCATTGGTCTGAATCTTTTTTTAATCGGATTTTTCCCCGGACATGAAGATTTTTACTTTCGTTGACCCGGTTGCGGGGAGGGGGCAGGGCGATTTTCTGTCCGACAGAAAGGTGATTTTTGGTGTCTTCTGTCAAGTTGTTTAATTTACACAGGACTTTGACCGTAGTGTGATGTTTTTTGGCAATAACCGAGAGGGTATCTCCGCTTTTGACCACATAAAAGTACCGGCGATCTGCCTTGGGCGGTTCCGGAGGGGCGGCGATCAATCCTGCTACCGGCATCTGCCGGAGAAGTGGAGCACCTTTCGGGCGGTTTTGATCAAGTACTTCTGCACCGGTTGCCGGAATGGCGGCAATCAGTGTGACCAGCGGAATTCCGGCGGCAATAAGCCGCCGGATATCCGCTTGGGTTTTACGGGCTTTACCGGATAACTTCATTATTTCACCTTGAAGTCATAAAAACGGTTGACACCTTCGCAGGCGATGATGCCGACATAGTACTCTTTGGCGGTAAATTCCACCGGCATGGCACACCCGAATTCCTGACCGTCGCATTTAATGATCATTTGGGCGCCTTTTTTGGTGTGGCGCAAGGTTACCTGCAGGTCATAAACTTTTTTGGCATCATATTTGATTTTGAGATAGGCAAGTCGGTACCAGGAGGGTTTGCCGTCGGTATAGCGGTGGTGCCAGACATTGATGCCGTCGTCAAAGAGTACGACTTCGTAGTGGTCGCGCAGTTCCGGATGTTTACCGTCGGCACTTTTGCCCAGTTCCGGAGCAATGACGATCAGAGGTGCCATCCGGTAGTCAAAACTCATTTTGCTTGAAATGGTGATACTGCCGCTGAATTTTTTATTGGTGAGCAGCGCACAATAAGCATCCGGACAACTGAGCAGTTGTTTTTCGGTCAAATCGGCTGGTACCCGGTTGACGATGTGATCATCCTGCTGGATGATCGCACCATTCATTTTGAAGCGGGGGCTTTTGACAAATTGAAAGATACCTGGATCCCATTTGCCGCGGGAAAAGTTGATATCCAGTTTTTCTGCGGCACCGAGTGCCAGCGCCGGGAAGAGAAAAAGTATGATGATTTTTTTCATAGTTGATTGTTTCTTTTTTTTGATAAATTACAGACTTTTGATATAATCCAGATAACCGGCGGCTTCCAGCCGTTCTTTGCGGCGGATGAAGTCGTGCCAGGATTTGTTTTCCGGTTTGCTCCATGCACACTCTGAATAGGCAAAAATGCGGGGGAACATTTTTGCCAGTACCCGGTGCTGCGGAACTGTTTCGGTCCAGAGACATGCTTCGGTGCCCAGCGTGGCATCTTTGACTTTTTCCGGCCAGATGATGTACGGATCGGTCATGTAAACACCTTTTTCAGAAAGTTCAAACATCCAGGTTTCCCATGGTTCATCCAGATTGGCGGGGTAGTCGAAATAGAGCGACGAGTGGACTGAATAGACGATCTTGTTGCCGTTGGGGATCACTTTCAGCGGTTCCCGGATATCCAGCCACACCTGAATGATGGTGTCCGCCGGGTAGAGTTGTCCGGAACATGTACCCCAGATCATCGGGGTTCGTCCTTTGGAAACGATAAAGCGGGTGAGTTCCACCATAAAGTCATTTTCCAGTTCCCGCATGGTTGAAAAACCTTTTGCCTCCATCGCTTTGCGGCATACCGGACACTTTTCCCAGTTAGCGGTATCTGCTTCGTCTCCGCCGATATGGATGA
>SUWL01000086.1 GCA_015061495.1 Lentisphaerota bacterium | reverse complement strand
GTCATCGCCGATAAAGAATTTGATAAAAATTTCAAAAAAATTCAAACATCGGCTTGATTTTAAACAAACCATCTCCGTAACTATCCGTACCCATCCGTACAAAACGCCAGTTTGCAATAACACCGCACCCCCGCCTCTGAATGCATCCGTGGAAAACCTCACTCCCGATACAGCAATACGGTCAGTTTCGATACGACTTTCTGGCATAATCAGAGCCAAATTTTCATAAAATGATATTTTTTTGCGAAAAAAGTTGAAAATTTTTGTTAAGAGTCGTTGACAAAATCGCATTTCAATGGCATATTATAGGATATGTAGCTTCAGTTATCATGTTGCGACACATTAATGCATAAAAAACAAAAACAGGAGAAGAAAATGACTAAACGTGATCTGGTCGTGAAAATCGCCAACGAAACCGGTATGATCCAGAGTGATGTTGCCAATATCGTTCAGCGTACTTTGGACAGCATCGCCGGAGAACTCATTTCCGGAAGAGATATTGAATTGCGCAACTTCGGCGTTTTTGAAATCAAAGTCCGCAAAAGCCGCAAGGGCCGCAACCCCCGCGACACCAAAAACGAAGTTATCATCCCGGAACGTACCGTGATCAAGTTCCGCG
This sequence comes from Lentisphaerota bacterium, assembly GCA_015061495.1. Classification (GTDB taxonomy): domain Bacteria; phylum Verrucomicrobiota; class Lentisphaeria; order Victivallales; family Victivallaceae; genus UBA1784. Next base: position 8,933 of record SUWL01000086.1, on the reverse strand, counting down.
CCGGTAAAGAACTGAAAGAAGCGGTTGAAAAACTCAACCCCGCCGATTTCCGTTAATCCGGAGTTAAAACTGAATTGCAAATATACGCCTGACGAAAAGTCTCATTCGTTGGGCGTTTTGCTTTTTTTTCATAAACACTTCAACAACAGGTTAAGTTATGGCTGCATTTGCTCCACCTCCGGGTACCGCGGACATCTTCCCCGCTGAAGCCGCCGCATGGCGGATGCTGGAAAGTACCGCTGCCAAAGTTTTTTCAGCTTACGGCTACGGTGAATTGCGTACACCGGTTTTCGAGTATACCGAAGTTTTTCAGCGCGGTCTGGGCGGCGAAACTGAAGTCGTCCAGAAAGAAATGTATACCTTTGAGGATCGCGGCGGCAGAAGTCTGACCCTCCGCCCCGAAGGTACCGCCGGGGTCATGCGCGCATTGACCAATACTGACGTCGCCAACGGCACTGAACAGCGGGTATTTTACTACGGTCCGATGTTCCGCGGTGAACGTCCATCCGCCGGACGGCGGCGCCAATTCCACCAGATCGGCGTGGAAAATGTCGGCAGATGCGCACCGCTTATCGATGCCGAATGTATCGCCATGCTTCACAATTTCCTGCAGCAGATCGGCATTACCGGTGCGGAATTCACCATCAATACCCGGGGTGTCGCCGCCGACCGCGCCCCCGCTGAAGCACTGCTCCGGGAGTACTTTGCCAAACATCTGGATTCCATGTGCCCAGACTGCCGCACCCGTTTTGAACGCAACATCTGGAGGATGCTGGACTGCAAACAGGAGTGCTGTCAGCCGATCATCGCCGATGCACCGGATTACGTCAGTGCTTTCAGCGAAGAGTCCCGCAACTACTTCGAGGAGGTGAAAACCGCTCTCACCCGGCTCAATGTCCCGTTCAAAGTCTCTTCCCGCCTCGTCCGGGGGCTGGACTACTACGTGCATACCGTTTTTGAAGTCACCCACAGCGCGCTTGGCGAGCAGATCGCTATCGCCGGCGGCGGCAGATATGAACTTTTCCTCCCCGGTGAAAAACGCCCGCTTCCGGGGGTCGGTTTCGCCGCCGGTGTCGAACGGCTGCTGCTCGTCCGCAACGCCCTTGAGGCTGCCGTGCCGGATACTTCCGGTGCCGACTGCTTCCTCATCGGCTTGAATGCCGCCGCCAGAATGGAAAACCTCATCCTCGCCGATGAACTCCGTTCGGCAGGCAAAAATATCGCCCTCGAATTGGAAGAACGCTCTTTCAAAGCTCAAATGCGTTCCGCCAACCGCAGCAAAGCAGCATACACCCTCATCCGCGGCGAAAGCGAAATGGAGCAGCACATCGCCATCGTCAAAAATATGGCGGACGGCACCCAGTGCGAAGTTCCAGAAAAACAACTGACCGATTATCTTCTTAAAAATATTTAACAAGGAGCAAAAAATGTTGAACAAGAAGAATCTTATTTTTCTCGGCGGTCCCGGAGCCGGTAAAGGAACCGTTTCCAACGCCATGATCGCCAAGTACGGTGTCGCCCATATTTCCACCGGCGATATCCTCCGCGCCGAAGTCGCCAAAGGCACCCCGGCAGGATTGGAAGCCGGCGCCATCATGAAATCCGGCGGTCTCGTGCCCGATGCCATGGTTTGCGGTATGGTCGGTTCCCGTCTCAAAGAGCCCGATTGCGAAAAAGGATTCATCCTCGACGGCTTCCCCCGTACCATCGCCCAGGCGGAAACCCTCGCCGAAATCCTGAACGGCATGGGTAAAAAAATTGATGCCGTCATCTACCTCAATGTCGCCGATGACATCATCCTGCAGCGCCTGACCGCACGCATGAATTGCCGCGGATGCGATGCCATCTACAACAAAATTTTCATGCCCCCCAAAACTGAAGGCATCTGCGACCAGTGCGGTTCCGAACTCTATCAGCGTGCCGACGATTCGCTGGAAACCGCCAAAAGCCGCCTCGCGGTATTCCACAAACAGACCCAGCCTCTGATCGACTACTACGAAAAACTCGGTCTGCTCTACAGCTGTCAGAGCACTGAATTGGATGAGATCGTCGCTGAATTGGCAAAGGTTCTGGAGTAATTCCCATGTCCGGTAAACGGATAATCCACTCCCCGGAAGAAATCATCCGCATCCGTCGCGCCGCCGCCGTTACTGCCGGTGTGCGCGACGAGATCGCCCGACTTGCTCATCCGGGTATGACGACCTTTGACCTTGACCGGCTTGCAGGTCAACTGATCAATGCCACCGGTGGTAAGAGCGCCTTTTTCAACTACCACGGTTATCCCGGCAATATCTGTATTTCCGTCAATGATGTCGTTATTCACGGCATCGGCAGACCGGATCAGATCATTACGGAATCCGATATCGTCAGCATCGATGTCGGAGTTTCCATAGACGGTGCAATGGGAGATACCGCCAGGACATTCTGGTTCAACGAACCGGATAAAGATACCAAACGTCTGCTGGACGGTACTTACAACGCACTGATGGAAGGTATCGCTGCCGCCAGATGCGGTGCATTTGTCAAAGATATTTCCGCCGCTGTGGAAAAGTGCGCCAGGCGGCATAAACTGGGCATCGTCCGGGACTACGTCGGACACGGATGCGGCATCCAGCTGCATGAAGCACCCGAAATCCCCAACTACACCGGCTGGGGCAAAGGACCCCGTCTGGAACCGGGCATGGTGCTTTGCATCGAACCGATGCTCAACCTCGGTACTGATTCCGTCAAACTTGACCGTACCGACCACTGGACAGTGCGTACCGCCGACGGCAAGTTGAGCGCACATTTTGAACATATGATCCTCATAACCGATAACGAACCGGAGATTTTAACGTGGCAAAAGACGATGTGATCAAAGTGGAAGGTGTGGTCAGAGAGTTACTCCCCAACACCATGTTTCGTGTGGAAATTCAAGGCGGACATGTGGTCAACGCCCACATTTCCGGCAAAATGCGGATGAACTTCATCCGCATCCTGCCCGGTGACAATGTCACTATGGAAATGTCCCCTTACGATCTCACCAAAGGAAGGATCGTATTCCGCAAAAAATAATTGTTGAAAATTTGTTGTTGTCTCATTCGTTGTGATGCATTCATGCCGGCGGTGGCGCATTGCGGGTGATTTCTCCGGTAAATCTGCGGACGTTTTCGCAGTCATTTACGGAAAGCACCATGCCCCCGCCCAAGCCTTTGACGAAGGAGGAGCGCACTGCCCCCCCTGTCTTCGTTTCACTGCACCGTTTGCTTGTCTGCACACTGGCGTTTCTTTTTGCAGGGGGGGCATGCAAGCCAAGGCGGGATTGATTCGGGTGGTTGCCGCACCCGGGGGAAAGTTCCCCCGTGACTGTGGCGGGATAAATCCTCGCCACCTCTCATTCGTCCTGCAACCGGTCAGGCGGTGTATGATCTTTATTCCGGAAAAAACCGAAGTGACCCTCACCTTTTCAGCGGATGAGGAAACTGATGCAGCCACTATTGCGCTGAACGATGTGGCAGTCCGTCCCTGTTTTGATGAAAAATAATTATTGTCCGGGTGTTGCCATCAGGGCATGACCAGTTTTTCACCCAGCGCGAAAAAGCGCACCGGCGAAAATGAAGCGGTAAAAGCCACTTTGTTTCCGGCGGCATTGCTTCCGGCGACCTTGCCGCAGGCGACCGCATCCATGTAGAGATTGAAGCACCTGCCGTTGAATTCTGCGGTATCTCCGGCGGCGTAGATGTCCGGCACGGAACTCTCCATAAATTCATTGACGATCACCCCCCTGCCGCAGACGATCCCCGCACTCTTTGCCAAAGTCAGATCCGGTGAACTGCCGGTGGCAAAAATCACAACTTCAGCAGGAAGTTCCTTCCCGGACTCCGTGATGACCGCTTCAGCGGCAATGGAAGTGACTTTTTCGCCGCAAAGAATGGTAAGATCAGCGATCTTGTTGAGCCGGGTCTGCAATTCAGCAGCATCGGAAGCAGCCAGTTTACGGGGAAAAAGCTGGGGGGCTGCTTCGATCACCGTGGTGGGGATCTGCCGGGAAATCAAACTTTCAGCGATTTCCAGTCCCAGCACACCGCCGCCGATGATCACGGCACTTTTCACTCCGGCATCCAATCTGGCGACCAGTGTTTCCATGTCGGCAAGCGTGCGCAGCGTGTACGCTCTTTCTCCGCCGCAAACCGGCGGACGCACCGCCTCGCCTCCGCAGGCAAGGATCAATTTGTCAAAAGCGATCTCTTCCCCGGAAACGGTCACCAGCAGATGTTCCCGGATCGCGGCGATCCGGCAGCCGGTGCGCAAAGTTATCCGCTGTTCAGCAAAAAATGCTTCCGGTTTGATGTAAAATGTTTTGGGGTCGATCCGCTTGCCCGAAGCCAGCAATCCGGACAGTGCCGGACGCCGGTACGGCAGGGAATTTTCCGCACTGCAGATCACGATTTCTGCATCAGAATTGTTTTTTCTGGCGGCAATGGCACTTTCCAAAGCGGCAGGCCCGCCGCCGACAATGACGATCCGCATATTCAAAACTCCAGTTTACCATGTTCTTTAAGATAGTTCATCGCCGCCGCAAGTCCGGCATAACTGCCGATCTCCCGTTCCAGTTTGCTGTTGACGATCTGACAGGCTTTGCGGGGTTCCGCCCAGCAGAATTTGTCCAGATGCTTGAGGATCGGCTGCGTGTAAATATCACCGATCGCCCATGCCAGCGTGCCGAGGATGAGTTTTTCCGGATTGAATGCATTGATGAATAAACCGAATGCCTGGGCGTTGCGCAGCGCCATCTCTTCCCAGAGCGCGACCGCATAGGCATCTCCGGCACGGAACGCCTTTTCCAAAAGTATCATATCCAGTTTTTCCGGATCGCCGCCGGACAATTCATTGAGCAGTGAATCCGGATGATCCTTTATCTCTTCACGCATCCGCAATGCCACCGCTCTGCCGCCGCAGTAGGCTTCATAGCACCCCCTGATCCCGCAGGAACACTCCCTGCCGTCCAGCTGGATGCAGATATGACCCAACTCCCCGGCACTCAATGCCGCTCCGCCGCGCACCAGCTGACCGGCAGCAATGATCCCGCCGCCGATACCGGTACTCATGGTCAGATAGATCATATTTTTACACCCTTTGCCCGCTCCGAAAAACCACTCCGCCAGCGCGCCGCAATTGGCATCATTCTCAAAGCAGCCGGGAATGTCAAGTTCTTGGCGCAAAAAATCCAGGATCGGCACATCACGCCAGCGCGGATTGTTGGGCGGACGGGTCATGATGCCCCGGGCAGCATCCGCCGGAAACGGCGCCGAAATGCCGAATGACGCAACATCACTCATCTGCAGACCGGCTTGCGCAACCAGTTTGCGCGCTTCATTCGCCATCCACGGCAGAACTTCCGCCGGATCGGTGTCACGGTTGTCACGACGGGAGGTGGCAAGCAGATTACCATTATGATCTCCCAGGCCGATACCAATTTTGGTACCGCCGATATCAAACCCCAGCATTATCATTTTTTATTTTTTCCTCATAGTTTTGTTTAGTACGCGTACCAGCCGTCGGCGGCGGCAAGATGACCGGGACAAAAACAACAAAATTTAAACTTTTTCAGAATCTCTCCTTGTAGAATATAATACCTGTATTATATTTTATAAAGGGCAGAAACCAAAAAATTCATCTTTTTTTGGCAATGTCCGGCAAATTTTGGTAAATTCACCCGTAAAAATTGTTGATCACGTTTATTGCAGCTGTGCCGCCGTTAAACCGGGCGATTGTCCGATGGTTTGACCAGAGATTACCCGCAATGCGCCGACAACGGTATGAATGCATTTCAAACGTAAACTATGAGGAAAAAATAAAAAATGATGACTGCACTGCTTTTCGCATCCGCCGCTGATGCCCCCGGGGTTTATTACGCCTATCAAAACAGTGACTCTGTCGGCAAAGCGATCGTGATTTTTCTGATCATCGGCAGCATGATCACCTGGACCGTCATGTTGGAAAAGGGCTGGTCCCTCTACCGCGCCAAACGGCTGTCGGAACGGTTTTTCACTGTTTTCAGCCAGTATGGTGAAGCCAATATGCTTGCCACCGCGCTGCTGCAGGAAGCCAAGGTCAATGACGGACCGGTGGCGGCGATCTACTCCAGTGCGGTGGAAAAGCTGCTGGACTTTTATGCTGCAGGTGGTGAAACTGCCCGTGGGATACCGGTGCCCTGCAAACTTTCTGAAGCGCAGTACAATGCTATTGAAGCGGTTCTGGAACGGGAAGTATCTTCCCAGCTCAAGGAGTTGGAAACCCGTATCGGCTTGCTTGCCACGCTGGTAAGTTTAAGTCCGTTCTGCGGACTTTTCGGTACGGTTTGGGGGGTGATGATGGCATTTTGCGGTATTGCTGTTGCCGGTAAAAGTGACTTCACCGCGCTTGCTCCGGGGGTTGCCGGTGCGCTGTTGACCACGGTTGCCGGTCTGGTTGTGGCGATTCCGTCGCTGATCGGCTACAACTGGCTCAACGGGATGATCCGCAATCTGACGGTATTGATGGACAACTTTACGGAACAGTTTCTGGTTTGCGTGAAACTTTCCCAGTTGAAATTCTCCAACCGCAACCAGTGAGGTGACACCATGCGCCGCCGCAGACAACGTCCCCAAATGGCAGCGATCGACCAGATCAATGTCACTCCGCTGCTGGACCTGACATTTTTGCTGCTGATCGCCTTTATGATAACCATGCCGCTTATGGAGTACGGAACCAGTGTGAAGCCGCCGGAAATGAATGGTGAAGAACTGCCGGATGAGAACTTCGCTACCGTCGAAATCGCCAAAGACGGCACTTTTCTGCTGGATAAAAAGGTGGTTTCCAAAGCGGAACTTGCCGAATCTTTGCGGATACTTGCCGCTAAAACTCCCCGTCCGGCGCTGCTGGTGCGCGGTGATGGCGAACAGAATTATGCCAATGTGCTGGATCTGCTCAAACTCACCCGCCAGTGCGGATTTAAGGATGCCATGCTGGTAACAACTGCGGAGGGAAGACAGTGAACCGCCGGTGGCAGATTTTCAGCAGCCGGATCATCCTTTTTGCGGTGATCCTGGGCATCCATACGGTCGTGATTTTAGGACCAGTGGGGTGTTTCTGGCTGAAAAATGATGAGAATAAGAAAAAGGAGATCGCTTTCAAAGTTCAGCTTGGCGGTCTGGAGCCTTCTCACGCCCCGGAGGTCGGCCCTCCTGAACGCACCCGCCCTACCGGAGCTCCTCCGGCTCCCGAACCCCCGGCTCCGCTGCCTGCACCGCCCGAACCTCCGGAACCCAAACCTTTACCGGCACCTCCTGCACCCCCGAAACCCAAACCGCAGGTGAAAAAACCGGTTCCCAAACCCCCGAAACCCAAACCGCAGGTGAAAAAACCGGTTCCCAAACCCCCGAAACCGGTCAAGCCCAAAATTGACCCCAATGCGGCGGCAAGAAGACGCCAGCAGCAGAGGATCCGGGAAATTCAGGCTCGCAACCGGCGCAGAGAAGCCGAAAAACAGCGTTTGCAAGCCGGCGTTTACCGTCCTGCCGGCGGTAATAACTTCAATCCGAATGTCAAAATCGGTACCCGCAATACCGGACAGAAATTCGGCAAACAGGACAATCGTACTCCGGCTGGCGGCGCTTCAGCCGCTACGGAAGAAGAGTGGAAAAAATTTGATAAATCCGTCTTCGAGATCATTTCGGATAAATGGCATCCGCCCGCCGGGATCTGGGTGGATGATTCCACTTCAGCAGTGATCGCCATCCGTCTGGATTCCAAAGGCAGAGTGATCGGCAAAAAAATGGAGAAACCCAGCCCCAATGCGGCAGTTAATGCTTCTGCCAAACGTCTGCTGGATAACCTCAACCAGATGCCGGTGCCCCCCGGTAAAACCGCTACCAACTGGCTGACGATCGTCCTTAAACAGACCCTGTGACCTGTTTCGGCGTTACTGCCGGGACGGGTTATCCGGCACTTCCAGCAATCGGCACAACTTTTTCAGCGGCAGTCCGATGATGTTTGCCAATTCTCCGGTATAGCTGCTGATGATTTCATCCCCATGCTCCTGAATGGCGTATGCTCCGGCTTTATCCAGTACTTCTACGGAGTTGAGGTAGCTGCCGATGGCAGTTTCATCCAGCGTTTTGAAGGTCACTTGTGAAGTTTCGCTCCACACCTGCCGGAAATTCTGCTGACGGCAGACCAGCGCCATACCGGTGACTACTTCATGGGTTTTGCCGGAAAATTCCCGCAGCATCTGCCGCGCTTCTGCCAAATCTGCCGGTTTGCCGATCGCCCGCCCCTGAAAAATGATCATGGTATCTGCCCCCAAAACCATCTTTGCCGGAAAAATTTCTCCGGCGGCATCCGCTTTCAATGCCGCATTGAGTTCCGGCAGCCGGGCGATTTCCGGAGCATAAGACAACTCCCCGACTTCAACCGGGTGGATGGTGAAAGAAACTCCGCACCCGGCAAGCAGTTCTGCCCGGCGCGGTGAAGCGGATGCCAATACAAGTTCCATAACGTCTTTCCTGAATAAGTGGTATTATACGTAGAAATATATCACAAATACTGCCGTTTGTCAACCGTATGAATACTCCTTAACCCGCCTCTTTGACGGTTTGTGACAAAATATCATAACGATTTTCGCCTGTCCCGTCCGCTTGCATTTCCGGCGTTTCTTTGGCAGGGGGGCGCTCACGCCGCCTTTGCATGCATTCCCGGCGCTTCTTTGCAGGGGGGCGCTCACGCCGCCCCCCCTGCACCCCCTACGGCGCCCGCCAAGGCGGGATTTATTCGGGTGAGCTGCGCGTTTCCCGGCGGGACTGGCTTACGGCTCAATCATGCGTTCACAATCAGACCCGCTGCCGATTTTTATATCGGCAGCCGGGATCTTGGATTGTGAACGCGGTTGCCGCACCCGGGGGAAAGTTCCCCCG
>SUWL01000085.1 GCA_015061495.1 Lentisphaerota bacterium | reverse complement strand
CGCTGCGGCATTAAGCTGCCGGATCGATCCCCATCCGGCAGCTTAATGCCGCAGCGGTACCGGCTGCTTCGCCGGTCATCGCCGCAGCAGGGATCACCCGGAATATCTCCCAGGCATCTCCGGCAGAGTTGATACATCTGCCTGCCGCCAAAGCACCCCGTACTGTTTTGGACAACAACGCACCGTAAGGAGTTTCCCACGCTGGAGCGGGAAGTTTCCGCCAATCGGCAGCCACGCCCACCGAATCCGGACAATATTCACCAGCCCCGCCATCCGCGATCACAGCCATCCCGTCGATCCGGGCGACTTTACGGGTTTGCGGCATTGCCGGCAAATGCAGCGGATAATGATCTTTTCCTGCCGCACTACGGTCAAAATACTCCCGGACAGATTCATACTGACACCGGATAAACTCCTGCAGTTCATCAGCTTTTGCCACACTGGCAAAACTCTCCTGCTCTTTCCGGCTGCCGGCAGTACCGACGAAAACATCGCCGCTCAAATAGAACTCTTTTTCCCGGGCTTTACCCCGGTGGTATTCGATGAACCACGGCGTAACAAAATTTCTTTCAGTAAAGAAATGCGCTCCGGCAAGCCGCATCAGATACGCTCCGCCGGAAGCATCAATAAAACACTCTGCTTCAACCTCAAACCGTTCCGAACCGCAGAAAACTTCCACTTTCCCGATCCGTTGTCTGCCATCGCACGCCACACTGATCACCGTGCTGTCCAGCCACACTTCCACTCCGGCGTCACGCAACATTTTATCCAGAGTCAACGCATATCCGGCAGGTGAAAAGCAACAATAGTACCTTTCTTTATCACCTCCCGGATCAGCACCGGGATGACCTCCCCATACTTCAGAAAGACCGAATGGACCGTAATCCTGCGCTCTGATCAGCAACTCTTCGGTGATACCGCCGGCAATGATCCGGTTTTTATCATCGCTTAACGGCAAATAAATGTAAATCAATCCGGAAGTGGCAAGTCCTCCTGCAATCGTTTGTTTTTCAACCAGCATAACCTTTTTGCCGCGCCGGGCAGCAGCCAATGCCGCTGCGACTCCGGCGATTCCTCCGCCGCAAACCAGAATATCGCAAAATTTTTTCACTCCGCCGCCTCTACGATCTTATCCAGCACCATCTGATAGTACAGATTTCCCAAATGACCGCCATTGGAAAACCAGGTGATCCGTTCTTTGAGTACTTCATCCAGATAACGGCGTTCCTCAACGCTGACCAGGAAATCGTCAATATTGTGAAACACCCGGATTTTCGGAGAATTGCGCAAGGTTTTTTCAATGGAACGCAAATGAGAATCCGCCAGCAATTCCGCGACGGTCCTGCCGGGGTAACGCGATGTAAGCAGTTTACTTGCGTAATCCTCAAAGGTCACCCGGTCAAACTGCTGGTAAAGTTCCGTCCGGCGCCCCCAGCGGTATTCCGCAAAATTTTCAAATGGGGTTTCTTTATGAGCGGCAAGCAGAATTTCCCGCAGCGGCATTTTCAAATACAACCCGGCAAGTACCTGCGCCTCTTCACCGGTGATCGGCAAACGGAAGGAGTGAAACCTTTCCGGAGCGTGGTCATCCTGCACATGAGCATAGTGATCCATAAGTTTCAGGAACATATTTCCACCTACCCGGAGCAAGGTATCCCGCATACGGCTCTTACTCCATCCGGCACTGGATGCCGCAAGGGAGTCGATCTTTTTCAGAGCAGTTTCCATGGAAACCGGCGGATTTATTGCCACAAAACGTTTCACCCCGATCACCGGATCGCGCTCCTCCATTTCGGCAAGTTTCAGCGTTTGTATCCCGCCCATACTGTAACCGCAGATAACTATTTCCGGATCAGTGATCCATTCACGTTTTTTCAAATCTGCCAGAACTGCACTTATCGCCCGCCGCAGACGCGCCGCATCATCCGGCAGATAACCGGGCAAAGCGCACTTGCTGTCAGCAACAATAAAATTCCAGTTAAAAGTACTGTCCAAAGTCAATATCCGGTATCCGGCATTATGAAACTGCTCTGCCAATGCCGTCATATTCTGATTGGTATACGTCCCGCCGATCCCGGAAAGAAGTATGACCAACCGTTCCTTTTGCCCGGGGCATCCGGATCCAGAGGCTTCATCCGTTTTTTTCACCTCCCAGAAACAATATCGCAGTTCCGGGCGGTCCGGGAGCAATTCGACAGAACGCCGCCTGCCGTCACGCAAAAAATCCCCGTTAAAAAGCGACAGCGGCATATACCACCAGTCACGATCCCGCTGAACCTGAAACAAACTCAAACGCATAGTGTCGGAAACATTGCCCTGGGAGAAATAATTGTTCATTCCGATATATTTACCGTATTTCAAATAATCCGGACGCTCCGGAGGATTCCATACCGGCAGCAATGGTTCCGGCTGGTTCCCGCCATTTCCGGCGGCTTCACTTTTTGCCTTGAATTCAGCGATCCTCCGCTGTGCTTCTTTGTAAAACCACATCTGCAGCTGCAATTCCCGGCGGAGCAGCATCATCTGCCGGTAATTTTTGTAAGGATCAATTGCACTGTCCACCACTCCGGAATAGGCATCTTGAGCGATCGTGATCCGGTTGAGTACGGTAGCATACCCGGCATAGGGAATGTAGGTTTTCATATCAAATGCCGAATCGAAGAGCAAACCGATCAGATCCCTGCCATTCAACGACGGGGCAACCGGTAATATCAGCGTATGCCCGGAACCGATCCCCCAACGGTTGAATGCCTGTCCGAAGTCCGCTTCCGCCGGAGGGATATGGAACCAGTTTTGCGCCACATCAAAAATTCCAGCCACCCCTAAAGTGGAATTGGCCAAAAAGCGAACCGTTTCCGTCCCGGCGACACCCCATTCCGCCTGAAGCAGTGAACTTACCGCCCGCGCCGGATATTCCAGATTGACGCACACATTGTGAAAGTGCTTGATAAACGGCCGGGGAAAGATCGTTGTGTATACTCTGCCCAGCGGATCGGCAACATAACTCATCAGAAAATCCGTACAACCGAACATTGAACGGTTGAATCCTTCCATCGGATCTTCTCCGCCGAGCATCATTTCCACATCACTCGGAGTCCACGGTTCAGGATGTTCTTCCGGATACCGGTCATACGGATGATGACATCCGCAAATCGCCAGTACCAGAAAAAGAAGTATTGCCGGAAACAGTTTCTTATTCATCTGCCAAGTTCCGAATCATTGCGGGTGTCTGCCATATCGCCACTGAACCAGATCGGGGTTTCTCCGCCATGCTGACGTTCAAGAAAGCCGAATGCCGGACCGGGAAGCAAGTTATGGCCGCCTTCAAACACCGTAACACGCACCATTCCGGAAACTCTGCGGAAAAGGACTCTATTTTCTCCATAAGCCGGATCATACCCTACGAACTTCAAGTGAGCCGGGATCTCCTGATTTTTCACGATATATTCGATATCCTCCTGACTGATCCGGTCTTCCGGGGCGGCAAGCAAATTGTACGCCTCAAGGGTATGAGAGACCGGCACACTGCCGGTATAACCGTCATGGATACCGGTTCCGATATCCACTATACACTTACCGGCAGATTTTTCAAGATAGGTCACTGAAGAACGTTTCATTGCTTCAGCAAAAACCGCCGGATCACTTTCCGGATCACCTCCGCAGGCTTTTTCGATATCGTCCGCATAACCGCTTTCACGGGGACTGTTACGGCAGCTTTTGTGCCACTTGACCAGGTCGGAAATCGGACACCAGGACGATACCGCGCTCCACAACTCCGGACGAAGTGCCGCCATCAGCAGCGAAGCATGTCCGCCGCCGGAACCGCCAACCAGATAAACCCGGTTTTCATCGACCGCATAATTGGCCTTGACATAGGCAACTGCGCTGGCGATATCCGAAATCACCAGATCTGAACCGCATGCTTCCACCGTCCAATTCGGTCCGCGGAAATTCGGAAAGATACAATGCCAGTTGCGTTCAGCCGCCCGGGCAAAAAACTGGGTGGATGCCTGGGTCATATCCGCACTCCAGGTGTGCAGAGAAACCACCAGCGGACGGGGTTCACTGCCGGATGCCGGAGCGAAAAGTGCCGGCTGCATAGTTTTATCAAGTTCAGACAGATAACTTACTTCACGAATCGCTTCACTCATCTTTTATTTCTCCTTTTTTAACATTAGGTTTTATATGGATCATTTACCCTGATATTCTTCGATCAGCTCTTTTTTCACCATCCTGCTTATCGGGATCAGCATCGGAACCATCAAAGCATAAATAGCTGCTTCACACCAATATATACCGTCCAGTCCGGCGATTTTACCGACTCCCCAGCTGATCCCGGCACACAGTACACCGCCGGCAGAGGACAAACTTCCCGACCAGCCGAAAAATGTTCCCCGCAATTCCGAACGGGTGATTTTAGTGAGCATCAACTGCAGTATCGGCATGATCCCTCCGGCGGCAAAAAACGAAAAAAAGCGTGCGATCATCAGAAAACGCACATCCGGAGCCAACACCTGCGCCGTCACTCCGGCAGCACTGCATACCAGCACCGGAAACAACAATTTCCTCGGCAATATCCGGTCGCACAACCAACCGATGACCACTCCGGACAAAAATCCGCCCAACGAAGCTGCCGCACTGATGATGCCGGTAAAAAATAATTCCGATCCGGAAAATTTTATCACCAGACAATCAAGGGTGGCGATTTTTTCATTCTGCATCACTTTGCCGACCAATTCCGGCAAAAACGGTTCTCCGATACGGCGGCCTATGCTCATCAGTAAAACCAGCAGCAACACCCCGCACACTCCCGGAGTGAGCATTTCCCGGAAAGGTTTGCGGATGGCGGCAAGTTTTTTCTGCTCCACCGCCGGGTTGAAATTCTCTTTTACAAAAATCAGCACCAGCATGCCGCTGATAAAATACAACGCTCCACCCGTCGCAAATGCAGTCTTTATCCCGAAGTATTCAGCAACGACACCTCCAAAAAGATACCCCAGAGTATACCCGCTCCAAAGTGCCGTACTTACCACTCCCAGCACAAAACCATGGTGCTCTTTAGGTGATGAGGTGACCGCCAGTGTCTGTGCCGGGTTGTATGTCCCGGAGAAAAATGAACAGATGAAACGCAGCAGCAGCAATGCCAGAATATTCGGCGACCATGCCAGCAGCGGATAAAACAGCGCCGCCGCAAATGCCGCCCGCATCAACATGATCTTGCGTCCGAAACGATCCGCCAGCATCCCCCAGAATACCAGCGCAACACACATACTCAACATACTGGCAAAACTGTACGCTGATATATACTGCAAACGCAATCCCTGATCGCTAATCCCCAGATAATCTTCCATGACCTTGGGAATAAACGGCATGCAACTGCTGAATCCGGCCAGTGCAAGAAATTGCGAAAGCCAGATGAAAAACAGATTCCTTTTCCAGTTGATCCCGTGTACACTCGACAACATAAAAAAAACTCCCTGAACACGCTGAAGTTAACTGTGAAATAATATACCATTGAAAGTAAAAATTTGCAAACTTCCGCTTGTAAATTTCAACATATATGGTTATATTATCATTGGAGGATATTTTAATGGCACAAATGAATTGGAAACAACTTCTTTCCCCGCACCGTCTGGGAACTGAAAATCCGGGAAAAATAACCCCGGAACGTTCCCCGTTTCAGCGGGATTTTGACCGGATCGTATTCAGCGGCAGTTTCCGCCGGCTGCAAGATAAAACCCAAGTTTTCCCTCTTTCCGGCAGCACTGACGTCCACACCAGGCTTACCCACAGCATGGAAACCAGCAGCATCGCCCGCAGTCTGGGAACCGCCGCAGGAGTATTCATCTGCAATGCCGCAGATACTGACGGTGCCCACCCAAGTGATATCGGAGCCGCAGTCGCCGCGGCAGCCCTCGCCCATGATATCGGCAATCCCCCGCTGGGACACGCCGGTGAAGAGGCGATCCGGTACTGGTTTGAAAACTCCCCGGCAGGCAGAAATATCTGCGACGAAATGGACGATGCCGAACGGGCGGATTTTTACAACTATGACGGCAATGCCCAGGGATTCCGCATCCTCACCCGTCTGGAAATGCCGGATCGTACCGGCGGCATGCAGCTGACCTGTGCAACGCTCGGCGCATTTGCCAAATATCCCGGCTCCGCGGAAAGCGGTCTGAAAAAATGCGGCTTCTTTTTAAGCGAAAAAAACTACTTTTCTGAAGTAGCCAACTCCTGCGGTATGCTCACAAACGGTAAAAACTGTTTCAAACGCCATCCGTTGAGTTTCCTGCTGGAAGCCGCCGATGATATCGCTTACCTGACCGTGGATTTTGAAGATGCCCTGCGTCAGGGGTTGATCGAATATCCGGAGTTGGAGTCCTATTTCCTGGCGATCATCGACAGTGAATCATCCGCTTCGTATGTCCGTTCACTGCGTTCATCCGCCCGCAAAGCTGAATTTCTCCGGGCGCACGTCATTGGAGTACTCGTCCGCTCTGCCGCCGATGAATTCATCCGGCACCACGACGAACTGCTCAGCGGTACCTGGACAACTCCGCTTACCGAAGCGATCCCGCAAAAAGATATCCTCAACCGCATCCGTTCCCGCAGTACTTCCGGAATTTACAATCATCCATCCGTGGCAGAAGTCGTCGGAGCAGGTTTTGAGTTGGTCATGGGTATGCTGGATATTTTCGTTCCCTGCATTTCCGAGATCGACCGGGAAAAATGCGGAGGTAAAAAAGCATCTTCCCGCAGCCGCCGTATCGCGGCAATGCTCCCGGAAATGCTTCACCACCGCCCCGAAAGCGCCTACTGCCGTCTGCTTGGCATCCTTGATTACATTTCCGGGATGTCTGACCGCAATGCGGTATCGTTATATCAGAAATTGAAAGGAATTTCCCTGTGAACAAGAATGTCTACGAACTCGCCGGCACCACTTTGGCAGGGTGCGAATTGATCAACGTATTGGGCAGCGGAAACAACGGTGTCGTCTATCTGGCGCACCAGAAAAATCTCAACCGTTATATCGCCTGTAAAATAATGACTCCGGAACTGCAGGAAGATACCGCATACGTGGATACACTGTTTACCGAAGCCTCCAACGCGGCAAAACTCACTCACCCCAATGTCATTCAAGCCCTTAACGCCGGGGTGGAAAATGACCTGAAGTTCTTTATGATGGAATTTGTTGACGGACGTTCTCTGGAAGATATCCGCCTGAACTCACCGGAAATAATTTCCACGGATTTCCTGCTTAAAATAGCTCTTCAGGTCACAGAAGCCATGGACTACGCCTGGTGTGAACACCGGATGATCCACGGAGATATCAAACCGGGAAATATCATGATCGCCAACAAAGACCATCAGGTAAAAATCGGCGATCTCGGTCTGGCACGTTCCAGTAACGGTATGACTTCCGATCCGGATGATGTGATGATCACTCCGCTCTATGCCGCTCCGGAAGTCATCGCCCAGCAAAATACGGAACTGGATCAGCGCAGTGATATCTACAGTTTCGGAGTGATGTTTTATGAACTTGCCTGCGGCAGAGCACCATTTACCGGAAATGTTGAGCAATTACTGCAAAGCCACCTCTATGCCCTGCCGGAATCTCTGATATCCATGAATCCGGATATGGACCGGGAATTGGCTTCACTGATCGATTCCATGCTTGCAAAAAATCCGGATGACCGTCCGGCAAGCTGGAAAAAAATCCGGGCCGATCTGCAGCGCATTTCCGACAGACTGACTGCCGCTTCCCAGCCGCTCCCCAAGGGCGATGTCAAATCACAACTCCAGGAATTTCAAAATGCCGCCGCTGGAAAACCATTCAACAGTACTTCGTGGAGCGCTGAAGACAGAAGTAAAAAATTGCTGGACAAATATCCGTGGCTGCTGCCTGCAATGTTGATCGCATTGATTGCAGGAGCCCTGATCTCCATACCATTTTCGTTAGGATTATTCAAATGAAAACAATCTCTTTTGACAGCATCAAAAATGCTGTATGTGAAATGTGCGGCAAAGCCGCCTGTGACCTGCCGCCGGATGTTCTGGAAGCATTGAAAGCTGCCGGACAGAATGAATCGACTCCCCAAGCGCAGGATTTTTTTGACCAATATCTGCAAAATTTTGAAATTGCCGCCGCCGAACGCCTGCCGTTGTGTCAAGATACCGGATTTGCGGTGTTTTTCATTGAAATCGGCTCGGAAGTAATGATCGATCACGGCACTGTCGCTGAAGCGGTGAATGCCGGTGTCCGCGAGGGATATAAAAAGTTCTTCCTCCGCAAATCCATTGTTGCAGATCCGCTGTTTGACCGCAAAAACACCTTTGACAACACCCCGGCTGTCATCCACCTATCCCAAGTACCCGGCGATAAACTGCATATCGTGCTGGCACCCAAAGGCGGCGGATCCGAAAATATGAGCGCCCTGAAAATGCTCAAACCATCCGAAGGCAGACAGGGTGTGGTCGATTTTGTCGTCAATGCCGTCGTTTCCGCCGGCGGAAACCCGTGCCCGCCAACCATTGTCGGTGTCGGCATCGGAGGAACAATGGAATATGCCGCATATATGGCAAAAAAAGCCCTGCTCCGCAAAACCGGAGAGGCTTCTCCGGATCCCCGCTATGCCGATTTGGAAGCCGAGATCCTCGCTAAAATCAATGCTTCCGGGGTCGGTCCGCAAGGTTTGGGCGGTAATACCACGGCTTTGGCAGTTCATATCGAATTTCATCCCTGTCATCTTGCAAGTATGCCGGTGGCAGTAAATCTGAATTGTCATGCCGCACGTCATGCAGAGGTGACATTATGAAAAAAATTCTCCATACGCCTTTTTCCGAACAGGATATCCGGGATCTTCACGCCGGTGACACCGTTGTGCTTTCCGGAACAGTATACACCGGCAGAGATGCTGCCCATAAACGCCTCTGTTCCCTGCTGGATAAGGGAGAAGTACTCCCGGTAGATCTGAATGGGCAGGCAATCTATTTTGTCGGTCCCTGCCCTGCCCCCCCCGGACGCCCCATCGGTTCAGCCGGACCGACCACCAGCAGCCGCATGGATGCTTACAGTCCGCAAATCATCCAAGCATGCGGATTGCGTGCAATGATCGGCAAAGGTGACCGCAATCAGGCTGTAAAAGATGCTATGAAAGAGTTCGGCTGTGTTTACTTTGCCGCCACCGGCGGTGCCGGGGCATTGATTGCCAATTCCATTATCAAAGCCGAAGTAGTCGCTTTTGACGACCTCGGTCCGGAAGCTATCTACAAATTGGAACTCCACGAACTGCCGCTGGTTGTTGCCATCGATTCCCACGGTAATTCCCTCTACTGATCAATACATACAAAAATCCGTCAGCTGAATTCAATTTCAACTGACGGATTTTGTTATATCGCTTCAGCGTAAAAAAACTACCGGCTGCGCCGGTATGTAGCCGAATAGCTTCAGCTTCAAGTTTACAAAAAGTAAACCCCATGCTATGTTATGTTTGGTTCGCCAACCAACATAAATCGCAAGGAGTTTACAGTAATGAATGACAATTTATCACACACTAGTTGG
>SUWL01000084.1 GCA_015061495.1 Lentisphaerota bacterium | reverse complement strand
ATACTATGTATGTGACCGAACGGGCAACGCAAGCAAGGCGTGAGATTGCCCATAATGCAAAGCAAAAAGGGCGCCGGGGGGGGTGCAGGGGGGCGGCGTGAGCGCCCCCCTGCAAACGCCGGGAATGCATACCCCTGCCAAAGAACCGTCAGCGTACAGACAGACGGAGCAGACGAAAATCATTACGGCCTTTTATCGCAAATCGCCGCAGAGCCCCAAAAGGTCCCGCAAAAAATTATCATTGCAACTGTTTGAATGTATTGACATTTAGTTTTTGCGGATATATATTATCCGGTCGTTGTAATTTCTGAAAAAGATCGATCACGTCAGGAGATCTGCGGTGGTATTATGGGGGGAATGGCAGCATGTTAAGCAGCCGTGATTTTGAAAATTTCCGGAATCTCGATTCCGATCAGCTGTTGGCGCAGCTGAAAATTCCGAACAACAATCTGGTGTGGGAATATATTTACAATACAGCGGTATTGTCGGTACTCAAAGGGACTCATGATTCCAATGGCCGCTATGTACGCAACAATTTTCATGCGATCCTGCAGGAAAGGGGGATCGATGCGTCGGAGATCCTTTCCGATCTTTACAATGAGGTCATTGTGCGGGATAAGATCAAACTTTTTGAGCAGCGCACCGGTCACCGCTCATCTCTGATCCACTGGCTGAAAATCTATGTCCGCATGCTGATCCGGAAATATTGCCAAAAAAATACGGAAGAGGTGTCAGAAAGTGTCATGCAATACTTCTCTGTAGACAAAAGACAGCGAAATGAGTGCGCTGAAGTATGCAGAATGAGTTTTTCAGAAGTGTGGAAGGACAATCCCATGAGGGCTTACGTATTGATGTTGAAAGATCAGAAGTACTCTTCCGGGGAAATTTGCCGTATGTTGGGTCTGGCTTCTGCCAACTATGTTGATCAAGTGTATCTGCGTGCCAAAAAAGATATGGCAAAACAGGTGAATATAATTGCCGGAGGTGCAATATGAACGGATGCCCGGATATCATTGAGATCATCGCATTGACCGAAGATCACGATAAAGTCAGCCCGCAGGTTGCTGCCCATGTGTATTGCTGTCCGGAGTGCCGGGAAATTCTGGAAGATGCCATCGAAACCCGGGATTGTGACTGGCAGCCGACTTTTGCAGATTTGAAAGATGCCGAGCGTGCCGCCGCCTCTTTGTTTGCTGCCGGCAGTGATATTGTCGGAGAGATCCTCTCTTTTGTGATCGGCAAATTGAACGGCAAGGCATTTTTAAGTCTGCTCACTGAACCGCTGCCGCATCTGCAGCGCCGTCAGAGTGAATCTTTTGCCGGAGGAGCCGGATTGCGGCGCCGTCCCGCCGCCGGGATCGTGCCGGAAATCGTATTTTCCTCCGTTGCTGCAGCTGGATTTCAGGGGAATTTCTGGCGTGCCAGAGTGCAGCTGCCCCGGATGATCAGCAGCAGCACGGCACTGGATGTCGTGGTCGAAAATGAAAACGGCAGTATCGATCGGGCGGTATTTAATTTCCGCGGCGTGCATCTGCCGGTCAAAAACGGCAGAACCAAATTGGCGGTGGCAGATTTCAAAAGTTGTCTTGCCGACACTTCGATCAGTGTCACCTTTGCCGACGGGACAATTTCACCGGGGGAGATCTGTTTCCAATGAATGCGCAAAAACTTTTCCCGTCGGTGTACCGCGTGCCGGAATTTGTCCCTGAAGAATTCGATCAGGGAGATCGTGACAACTGCGTTTCGCTGTCAGTAACTTCGCTGCTGGAGTATTGCTGCCGGGAACGCAAATTGAAATTGAGCAGTCAATATCTGCATGCCCGCTGCCGTCAGGAAGATCCGGGCAGTGCTGTCGGTACCGGGATCGATACCGCGTTTTACTGTGTCGCCAAATACGGTGTCTGCTCCTATATGCAGTGGCCGACCGACCGCCGGGAAGACGGCGTTGATGCCGGAACATGGATCGACTCTCTGACGGTGGAAAAATTCGCTGAACTTGATTTCAAAATGTTCCTTACCCCCCGCAATGTGGAGGAGTACAAAGTGCGTCTTTCCGGGGCGGATGGTTCAGCACCCATGCCGGTGGTGCTGGGAATCGAAATTTTTGCCACCGGCATGACGGTCAACAATGCCGCTTCCTGGTACCACGATCCGCTGCCGGGAGATAATTCTTCACAGAATCACGCGGTACTGGTGTACGGCTGGCGGGACACTCCGGGGCAGGAATCCGCCGGATATTTCGTTGCCCGCAACACCTTTATCATGGAAAAAAACGGATGCCGGGAACTGCATATACCGTTTGAATATCTGGAAAAATACGCAGTGGCTGCCGGAAGTATCCGGATCCCTGCGGATGATACGGCGGCAAAAATTACCGAAGTTCCCGCCGCAAAAGAGGAAAATACGGTCATGAATCAAAACATCTCTTCCGGAGCTGCAAGCAACTTTTTTGACACCATACGCAGCAATATCGACAATGGAATGTACTTCTATCCGGACTTCCGGATGTCATTTTTTCACAATTTTACCAAAAAAGTGGATAGCGCCGGGGTGCTGAAAAGCGAAAAGGATGTTTCCGGATATTACCGGGAATTTCTCGCTGACCGCGGCGTGACGTCATCATTGGATACCACCGTCAAACTTTTTACATTTCAGATCAGCAGCAGCAGCAAACTGCTGCTGGCAGCCGCATTTTTTGCACCGCAAAAGGAGGGCGCAGCCGTTGCCGATCAGGATATCCGGCAGCTGCACAACTACATCAAAATGACTGCCGGAAGCAGCGTGCAGCACACATTTCTCGTGCTGGGCAGCGAATTTAATTTTGACAGCAGCTGCAATGCTTCCACCAATCCGGCAGTGATCTTGTGCGAATATGTCAAACATGATATCTGGACACACCGGATACCGGATTTCCACGCCGGAGAGTTGTCCAGAAGATTTCTGGTGCATATCATGCCTGGCAGATACGCCGGTGAATTGAAAAACATCATCTCTATGCATGACGGTTTGAGCGGCAATATCAATCTGGCGTATTTGAAACGCTCTCTGGTATACTCCGGAAAACTCGACGATGAATCCATCGCCTTTGCGCTGGATGAATTGTTCATCCACAAAGAGTATGCCATGGACAGAAACGGCAATATCCTGCTCTGCAAAGATCATCCGCAACTGCCATCAGGATTCACCGTCGCCAGCCGCTTCTCCCGGCCGATCGGCATCATCCGCAGAATATATTACGCCTGGAACATCATCAGTCTGCTTCTGCCGCTGCTGGTGCAGACCACGGCCAGAATGATGCACATCGAACTGCCGTGGCTGATATCCTTCGGGTTATCCGGATTGAGTTTGCTGGTGGCAAGGCTGTCATGGATGGCAAAATTGCGTTTCAACTACAACATAAAATAGACAGATACTGCTTATGAATAAAGTAAGGATAAGTTTACTGATTTTGATTGCCGCCGGATTTATACTGGCATTGATCATGGGCAGGATGGCGATCTATATGCTGACGGTTTCGATCGCGGTATTTGCGGCATTCGGGCTGGACAAGTATTGTGCAATCAAAAGGTGGCGGCGCTTCCCGGAAGCCTATTTGCTGCTGCTGACCGTGTTGGGCGGCGGTGCGGCGGCACTGGGAGCAATGTGCGTTTTCCGCCACAAAATACGCAAATGGAAGTTTTGGGCAGTGGCAACTGTGTTTACTGCAGTACAGATATTTATTTTTACAAGGAGTTAATATGGGTTGGTTCAACAAAAAAGTGGCGGCGAACGACGAAACAGACAAGTATCTGCTCGCTAAAATCGACAATTTCCGGCAGATCACCAGAGAGGATACCGCATCCCACCGTTTGTGGATGCTCAATAAAGATGACAACTTCCTTTACCGGGTCATCGACGAAGTCACTGAACGCGATTGGAAAAAGTTGTCTCCGGAACTGTACCGCATTTCCACCGATGAATTCACCTTTGAATATCGGTGTGACGGTCTGGTTCATCCGGACATTCAGGGGACGGTTTCCGGTAAATTTCTCATCCATGCCAAATTGTCACCTGGCAAGGGCGGATTTGCCGATTTCATCCGTCAGGGCGGGATCAGCAAACTTGAGAGCGGCGATGTTTTGCGCGACGACCAGCTGCGCCGCTTCATTCAGGAGCTGCTTTCTGCGCCCTCATTCAGCGAATTGAATAAGAGTTCCAACCTCAATGCCGCCGGTACTGCCGTAAGCGGTATGCTGCCGGATTATCTGGAAGTTTCCCGGGTCGAAGTCGTGGAGATTTCCGAGAAACTTTCAGAAGCGCAGCTGAAAATCCAGGCTTACAACCAGTGGGTTTCCGACAATGAGGAAAATCTGCAAAGAGAACGGCAGAAACTGGAATTCGATGTGGAACTGGCAAATCTGGAACGCACCCGTTCAGAACTTGCCCAGGCCAAAGAGGTCGCCGAGTTGGAACACCGGCACGATCTGGAACTTGCCAATATCCGGTACGAACTGGAAAAAGATACCCTCAAACAACTCCAGCAGAATGATATCGAGAAGAAACGGCAGATCGCCGAATTGAAGATCCGACACCTCGAAGAACGGCTGGCAGAGAAAAAACAGATCGCCGCAGACAACCGCGCCATCCGGGATGCCGAACTTGCCCGTATCAATATGCAAAGTGCCAAAGAACAGCAGCTGCTGGATCTGAAAATCGAAGAGGCACGCCTGAAAAAACAACAGGCTGAACAGGCTATCGAAGACAACAATAAACTCCTGCAGGCTCAAATCAATGCGGTCACCAATGCCGATCAGAGCAACCGCATGATGATCGACATGCTCCGGAAAATGATCGAGGATAACCGCCGCAATTCCGAAATCATGATCAGTGCGATCAAAGAACGCATCGTCGATACCATTTCAACGCCCCGCAGTTACACTGAAATCGCCCAGCAGTTGACCAATTTGGTGATGAAACAGAGTTCTGTCTATACGGTCAAACTGGATAAAACCGGTTTGCAGAGCAACAGCCGTTCCATCAAGCTGGGAAGTTTCAGTGATGCCGCGCAGTTGACGGTTGATGCTGATTACCAGAGCATCCGGATCGATGACCCCATGCAGATCACGATAAATACTCCGCGAAGCGGCTATCTCACACTGCTCTGCTGGGGCAGCGACGGCAAAGTCACTTTGCTGTCACCCAACTTCCTGGATGACTGCACCTATCTGCATACGGCAGTTCCCGGTTTCTTTCCGATCCCCGGTTCCCGTTTGGCACAATTCGGGATCCGGCAGTCTGGACCTGAAGGCCGGGACCGGCTGCTGGCACTGATCACCGGTGAACCGCTGCTGACGACACCGGCGAAGAAGGATTTCCCGGCTCTGGACAGCACCGAGATCGAGGCTCTGCACAATAAATTGATGCGGCTGCCGGAAAATTCCTGGTCTGCCGGATATTGTACTTATCTCGTTGAAAAATAAGGCATTTGCAATGAAAAAATTTGCGATAATACTTCTTATGGCATGCGCTTCATTAAGTGCGGCGCACGCCGCCGGTCCGGATTTTGAACAGGCTTTGGCTTTGTTGAAAAAGGGTGAATTTGCCGCCGCCGCCGGGATCATCAAACCGCTGGCAGAACAGGGCGAGGTAAAAGCCAAAAAAGAACTTGCCAAACTGCTGTTTTACGGTACAGGTGTCGCCAAAGATCAACAGCAGGCATACCGGCTGTTTCAGGAAGTGCTGCTTGTATCCAAAGACAAAGAGGCTTCCTACTACACGGCGCTTTTGCTTATCAACGGCGGTGCCGGACAGAAAGATGACAAACGGGCAGTTGAATTGCTGGAATATGCCGCCACCGCCGGGGATGACGATCCCGGGATCGACCGCGCCCAGTTCTTGTACGCCATGGCATGTAAAAATAACTACCAGTACGATAACTTCCGATACTATATGGAACTTGCCGCCGAGCAGGGCATGTATGAAGCATGGATGGAACTGGGCAAATATTACGCCGAACGCAAAGGATGGACTTCCACCAATCTTCATTGGGCAAAATACTGCTTTGATGCCGCCATGAGGATCAAGCCGGACGCCGAAGCGGAGTACCGGGCAGGAATGGTCGCCGCTGAATTGCGGGATTTCAAACGCAGTTTCCAACTGCTGCAAAGCGCCCGCGAAAAAGGCAGTGAAAAGGCGGATAACTATCTTGAATCCGGCAAACTTGCCAAAGCTGAACGCAACTGGAGTTATTTCCTGACCAATCAGCACCGCTGGCCGAAAACTTCCGCGGCATTGCTCGATACTCCCGCCGCCCGGATGCTTTTTATCCCTGCCGCTATGGAAAAATATCCGGCAAACTGGCATTTCACCACCAACCGGGAACGGCTCAACTGCGATTCAGCGTTCTCGGATGATATTTTCGGCAGCGGCAAGCGTTTCTGGATCAGTGATGACTTCATCGCCGCTCCGGTCAGAAAAAATCTCTGCAATATGGATACCGCCTTGCTGATGCTCAATGAAAAATACTATCCGGGATTCCTGGAATTTATGGAAAATTCCGCCTTCCCGGAGTGTTCCGGAGCCGAACGGGAAGCATTGATAAGTTTCCTGCGTTTCGGCAGACCGCATCTGCTGGCAAAAGATTTTGCCGCCGACCACTTCCGGAAGCTCCGGGAAGATCTCTATTTCCACATCCATGTGAAAAACGGCGTCGGCAGCAAATATCAGTTCATCACCGCCAAAGATGGTGAATATTCGCTCTTTTTCACCTTTGACGTGCCGCCGGACAAGGTCGATGCCGCAATGATTTACGGAGCGCTTGCCGATGAACACGATGCCCTGAACAACCTCGCTGTCGAACTTATCCGCGCACACGGCAAAAACGGCACCGGAGAGATCCGCCGCGCCGAAGCGATGCTCCGCACACTGGTGGATAAAAAACACCCCGTCGGCACCTATAACTTTGCCGTATATCTGCAGAATCTGGGTAAATCATCCGAAGCGGAAAAGTACTTCGCCATGGCGGAAAAACTCACCGGTTCGACCGTGATCTCCTACCACATCCAGCGCCCGGAAATCTTTGACCGCAACGGCAGACTGCTCGTTAAAAACCGCTTTTTCCTGCCCAACCGGCAGCGGAGCCGTTCAAGGGTATACGATCTGCCCAACGGCTGTTTCCTGCCCAATCTGACCGGGTTTGTTTCAGTCAGCAGTATGGAGCGGCAGCAGGGCAGTATTGCCCGCGACGCTGAATATGCCATCGGAGGCATCGAAGATATCATCGAGAGAATGAATATCTGTCAGCCGGTCTGGCTGACGGTCGATTACGCGCTTCAGGCACAGCTGAATTCTCTGATCCGGGAGCTTGCTTCGGCAGATCCGCTTTACGTCAGTGCCGTGCTGGTCGCTTCGGACGGCGAATTGATCGCCGCTTCCCAAACTCCGGCAATGGATGTGATCAAACGGAACTATTCCCGCCTTTCCCCGTCGGCACTGAAATATCTGGATGCCTTTATTCCGGCGGCATATCTTTTCCCCGTTCCGGATCAGTGGATGAAACTTCTGGGCTCATCATCTTATGATATACCTGAAAATAAAGCCCGCTTTAAGTTTCACATCAAACAGAATAACTTCCCCGCCGAAACTGCCGGACTGGTACCGGGACTCAACTGCCGGCTTAATGAGGATCGCAGTACACTCTCCGGACAAAGTGCGAATATGCTTGCATTCCTCTGCGCTTACATCGGTACCGCAGAAAAAAAAGATATCCCCGATGTCAAATACTTCACCTTGCAGAGCAATTCCCCGGTCGCGGTAAAAGATACGGTACGCTGGATATCATTTTACCGCCCGCCCGACGGCATCGTGGTAAATGCACTCGGTTCAGTGAAAAGTACTTCCGGCAAAAATCTCTATCTGATGGTCAGATTCGTGCCGATGGAACGGCAGTACGGCAAAAAAGTCCCCGAAAAGGAGATCAAAAAGGCCGCAGACAAATCTGACCGCGCCGAAAAAATCATCCGCAATTTCAAATTTATCTGTAATGGAGTAAAAAAATGAAACAACTGCCAATCACCTTTCTCTATCAGTTTGACCACACTGACGATTATTCCCGTCCGCAGATCATGCAGGAATTCGCCGCCAACGGTGCCAAATATCTGGTATTGACCGATATGCTGCTTGCCAAAATGCTCTCCGAACGCATTTTCGCCGCCAAACTCCGGGAGGAAATGAGCGCCGCCGGATTGGAATTCAAAGATGCACACGCCATGTTCGGCAAGTTCCTCGACCTGAATTGCCCGGTCCCGGAAGCCCGCGGCGAAATGATCGCCCGCCATAAACTTGCACTTTATATGATCGCTTCAATGGGAGTCAATACGATCACCATTCATACCGGTAACGATACGGTTTATCCGGAATATTCACTGGATCACCAGATCGATTGCCTCAAAAAATCTCTGGATGAATTGCTCCCGCTGGCTGAAGAACTCGGCATAGTGATCTGTATCGAAAATATCTGGTTCAAAATCAATACCCCGGAAAAATTGCTGGCAGTCAAAAAGCGCTTCCCCACCGATGCCCTCGGATTCTGCTACGATGCCGGACATGCCAATTTGATGGATAAAGGACGCTTCAACACCGAATCCAACCCCTGCAAGGTCTGGCAGGATGTCACTCCGGCATGGGATGATCATATCCTGGAAAAAATGCTCCCGCATGTGGTCAACTGCCATATCCACGATAATAACGGCGTCACCGATCAGCACCGTAATATCGGCTGCGGAAATATCAACTGGGATCACATCGTCCCACTGCTGCTCTCCGCTCCCAGATTGCAGGTGATCCAAAGCGAAGTGCTGCCGATCCATGCCAATACCGCGATCCGGGATATCTGTTCGAAATTTTTCAAAACTTTTGCCCAATAACACTATACACCGCGTCAGTTTGTACGTACACTGACGCTTTTTTTGCAGGGGGCGCTCACGCCGCCTTTGGATGCATTCACGGCGTTTCTTTTGCAGGGGGGCGCTCACGCCGCCCCCCCTGCACCCCCCAAGCGCCCGCCAAGGCGGGACTTATTCGGGTGGTTAGCGCGTTTCCCGGCGGGGCTGGCTTTCGGCTCAATCATGCGTTCACAATCAGACCCGCTGCCGATTTTTATATCGGCAGTCGGGATCTTCGATTGTGAACGCGGTTGCCGCACCCGGGGGAACTTTCCCCCGGAACCCCCTTGTGGCGGGATAAATCCTCGCCACCTCTCATTTGTCCTGCAAACGTTTGTTTGCATACAGTATGATGCAAACCATTAGATGCTGGCACCGCAGTCTGCAAACGTTTTATACGCGCACTGGCGCTTTTTTGCAGGGGGGCATGCAAGCCAAGGCGGGATTTATTCGGGTGGTTAGCGCGTTTCCCGGCGGGGTTGGCTTACGGCTCAATCATGCGTTCACAATCAGACCCGCTGCCGATTTTTATATCGGCAGTCGGGATCTTGGATTGTGAACGCGGTTGCCGCACCCGGGGGAAAGTTCCCCCGTACCCCCTTGTGGCTCGCCTCGCGTCTCGCCACCTCTCATTTGTCCTGCAAACGTTTGTTTGCATACTGTATGCCGCAGACCATTAGATGTTGGCACCGCAGTCTGCAAGCGTTTTATACGCGCACTTTACGCCACACGTCCGATTTCTCCGTAATTCTTGTATATTATTCCCCGGTTATCAGATAGCAGTTGCTCCCTTTGGCGAGAATGGGTATTTTCACTCGTCGGAGCCAAAG
>SUWL01000004.1 GCA_015061495.1 Lentisphaerota bacterium | reverse complement strand
AACGCACCGTTACGGTATTTGACGTTGACCACAAAGGTGTCATAAATGTTGATTTTGGAATCAAACATGCACATGTGCGGACTGTAGTTGGAGTATTTCGGCTCCTTGCCGTTAAACGCATTGATGTGGTCATCGGCGGCAAAAATGGAGGAGTTGCGGGTCGCCCAGCGGGCTTCATATTTGCACTTCATCAGTTCCGGGCAGGTAGTGCAGTCACGACCGTCAACTTTGGAAGGATTGAATTCGCCTTCCGGTCCGAAGTGGTTGAGCGCACCGAAAGCATGAACCTGTTCCGGAATGCCGTCGATCCACCAGTTTACCAGGTCAAAGTGGTGACTGGATTTGTGGATGGACAGACTGCCGGAATTTTCACGCATCCGGTTCCAGCGGTGGAAATAACTGGAACCATGTTTGATATCGATGTACCAATTCAGGTCAACATGGGTGACTCTGCCGATTTTACCGGCGAGGATCAATTCACGCAATTTGCGGTGAACCGGATTGTAACGGTAGTTGAATGTACAGGTGACTTTACCTTTGGATTTGGCTTCAGCTTCCATGACCCGCAGCGCATCAGCGGTGTTGGTGGTCATCGGTTTTTCGCAAATGACATCCAGATCATGTTCCAGACCGGCGACGATATATTTGACGTGGGTGCAGTCCATGCTGACGACCAGCAGGGCATCCGGCTTGGTTTCAGCGAGCATTTTTTCAAAATCTTCCGCCATATATTCCGGAACATTCTGTGCTTCAGGAACAGCATCTTTGCAAACTTTGAAACGCAGCGGATCAATATCAAGCAAACCGACCAATTCGGCACAATGGGCAAACTTTTTGCACATCGGATCAATGTAAGAATAGATCGCACGAGCGGAAACTCCGCATACTGCATAACGTCTTTTTTCCACTTTAACTTCTCCTGTAGTGAAATTTTTTGTTTAGTAAAACAACTTTACAAACAACCTGATTATAAGATACACCTTAAACGATTTTTTTCAAGCATTTATCATGATTTATCATATTATTTTTGCTTAAAAAATAATTTTACTGTCCCAAAAACGTGATTGTTTCATCCGTGTGACAATCAAACAAAAACCTGATAATCAACCATTCTGTTATTTCCGGATGATTTTGCAAAGTACAAATTTTTCATCCCCGGGAACTGTCTCTCCGGAAAAGGAAATCACCCCGCCCTCTTCAACAATAAACCGGTCACTGCCCAATTCCCAGTGGTATCTTGTCAACACCTTCCGGGCATCCTCCAGAAATTTTTTACGGATGATCAACCGGGCTTCACCGGTTGAAACTTTTACCAGCGCCGAGGGCAGCTCCTGAATTTCCGGAACAACCTGACACGGTTCCGGCAATGCCATATAGTAACGCGCTGCTGCCGGCATTTCCTCACCGGCAAAGATCACCTCTTCCTCCGGTAAGTGACGGGTCAAATTGCCGCACGCCATCCAAAACGGTCTGCCGGAACGGTAAATATCCAGCGATGGATAACCTATGGCAAGTGCCGCAGCCATAAAGCACACGCCGCCAAGAATATAACCGCTCCACGGTCCGCGCATACCGCTCAACCGCTCGATCGTACCGGCGAACCCCTTGCCAAAAACCACACACGCCAATCCCAGCAGTCCCAGCAGCGGAGAAAATATCATCAATGACAGCGGAGGAGGAGAAAATAAAACCATATTCCACAATGGCCAGGTGACGATCACCGCCACGGCAAATGAACATAATATACTGATGATCCAAATCATGATCCGGGTAATGTACGGTACCCACCGGATCTCACCGATCCTGCCGGTAATGACTCCGCCGGTGATCATCAGCAGAAACGGCAGCAGCGGCAGCTGATATTGCCACGAACGGGCAGGAAACAGTGCCGTAAGCAGCAGAATTAGAATGGTCCCGTAAAACAGGCTGCGATGCACTTCCGGGAGTTTTTTCACTTTACGTGACAAGCTGACCAGGGCCACCGCCGCCGGTAAACTCCACGGAAAAAGCAACTGGTACAAGTTCCAGATATTCCCGCCGCGCAGCGTGCCGCCGATCCCCGGCCATAACGTCATATACAACGACTCAATAAATGTACCGCTGACCAGATGCCATACCCTTGCCGATGATTGCCAAAACGGCATACCTGTAAAATCCACCGCAAAGAACAGCCCGATGAATACTGTCACCAGCGCTATGCCTGCTGCAATCAAATTTTGCCAATGCAGAAAAACTTTGCGGCAATGCGGCAGCATGATCAGAATTATTCCCGGCAGCAGCAGCAGATAATGCATTCCCCACCACGCGATCCCCGTGAATACCACTATAAAAAATATACAGCGCCACCACAATTTGTCATAGACAAAACGCAG
Organism: Lentisphaerota bacterium; assembly: GCA_015061495.1. Classification (GTDB taxonomy): domain Bacteria; phylum Verrucomicrobiota; class Lentisphaeria; order Victivallales; family Victivallaceae; genus UBA1784. Next base: position 62,221 of record SUWL01000004.1, on the reverse strand, counting down.
CATAACGGCACTCCACACCGCCCACGCCGCCAGAGTCATGTAATTACCGGCAAATCTGCCCCAGTAAATAAATCCGCATGAACCGACCAGCATCCAGGTGATCGTATACATCGTACTGCGGTTGAAAAAATCTTTGCTCAACAGCATCGTCCCGCAAAGCATCAGCAATGCGGAAAATACCGACGGCAGACGGCAGGTCAATTCGCTGATCCCGAAAAGTATCGCCGGAATACTGCGGATACGGCAGTTCCATAAACTGGGAATATCATAACCGTTGTATTCTCCGGTCGCGGAAAAGACATCTTTGCCGCCAAGCAGTTCCCGCAGGGCATCGGCAGTTTCAGCTTCGAGACCAACCAGCGAACTGCGCCCGAGCATACAGAGCAGCATCACCGCTGCCGTCAGCAGGATCAGCCAGGAAGTCCCCTGCAGAATGCCGTTTTCAGAAAAAAACGACTGGGCAAAACGTTTATTTTTCATGCTTTACTTCACTTTTTTTGACCATTTCCCAGAAGCGGTCAAATGTTTCGGGATCTGCACCGTCAAGCACTTTACCGGCATCTGCGAAGCACTTTTCCATTTTGCGGAAGCGGTTCTCAAACTTCAAATTCGCTTGCCGCAACAATTCCGATGCGCTTTTTCCGCCGCGGAAACGGATGAGATTGACCACTGCAAAAAGCAGATCACCAAGTTCTTCATCGATATGATCCTGATCATTTTCAGTCAATGCTTCGCGCACTTCATCGCACTCTTCGGAAATTTTACCGGTTATATCTGCGGCACATTGCCAGTCAAATCCGGTTTTTGCGGCGGCTTTCTGCAGTTTCTCCGCCCGGTCAAGCACCGACAGACACGGTTTGACCTTATCCATGACCGATGCCGGAGCGGGGGATGCGGCATGTTCCTGCGCCTTGATCCGCTGCCACAACTCGGCAACATCTCCGGCGGTTTCCGCATGTTCGTTCCCGAAAACATGAGCGTGACGGCGAATCATTTTGTCAATGATCTGCCGCCACACATCTGCAAGGGTAAATTCACCGTTCTCTTCGGCAATGACCACCTGAAACAATACATTCATCAGGACATCTCCCAATTCTTCGCAGATATTGGGCAGGTCATTGCGGTCAATGGCATAAATCAATTCGGCACATTCACCGTCAAACGATTTGACCAGACTCGATCTGGTCTGTTCCCGATCCCACGGACAGCCGTCCGGCGCACGCAGCCGGCGCAATATCGCCATCAGTGAATCAGCATTTGGGGGATATTCCGGCATCAGAACGAGAACCCGACGTTGAAGTGTACCCGGAACTTTTCTTTCAAATTGCGCTGACCTCTGACCACCGGATACGCCAGATCCAACCGCAACGGAGCCTGGATCATCGGTAATTTCAACCGGAATCCGTAACCGACACCGACATTGATCGAATCAAAATCCATGCTGTACGCATTGTTCCAGGTGTCACCGGCATCAACAAATGCCGCACCGCGCAGAGGCCCCCAGATCGGATGGGAAACTTCAGCAGTCAAAATCAGCATCGTCTGACCACCGATGTTGCAGCCTTCTGCGATCTGTCCGATGGAACGGTGCTCAAAACCGCGCACCGAACCGCTGCCGCCGAGGAAGTAACGCTCGTACAGCGGCACATCATCTTTGTAATCAAATCCGGTAACGACACCGATTTTGGCTCCCAGTGACACAACGATCGCCTTGTCAAAGAAACTGTGATGGTAACTGCCTTTGGCTTCCATGCGGAAGTAGTTGGAACTTGCTCCCATGATCTCCGGCGTGATCGATCCGAAAAGATTGATATAGTAGCCTTCAGTGGGGTCAACTATGCTGTCCCGGGTATCCCGGCTGAGCATCAGCGAAAACTGACTGACCCGGGAAGTGCCGTCCATCTCACGCTCTTTGAGGTAGCTTTTCAAACGCTTGTTGATATCGTGTACCCGCACCACCTCAAATTTATAACCGACGGCAATGGTGGTGAAGTCATCAAAAATCTTGCGCTGCAGCGAAGTTCTCACCCCGATATGCCGTTCATCCCAGTCATCGTATTCAGAGGTGGTCATATAACCGGACAATTCAAAACGCAGCGGCAGATCAAAGAGCCACGGTTCGACGAAATCCACATTGAATCCGGCATCGTCAATACCGTAAATTCCCTGAATACGCAGCCGCTGACCGCCGCCGTAGAACCAGTTGCGCGGATTGGTGATATCGAAGTTGTTGGTCGAAATTTCCGCCATCCCGAAAAAACTGTTGATATCCGATGCACCGGCACCGATACGGAAATTGTAACGGTCAGGTTTCTCCTCGACCGTGATCCGGACATCTTTTTCATTGAGCGCATCGGCATTGACCGCTTCGGCTTCAACTTTGGTGAAGTATCCCATACCCATCAACCGCTGACGGCTGATGTCGATACGCCGTTTGGTCACCGGATCCCCCGGCTGGATCGCCAATTCCCGGCGCAGCACCTTTTCTTTAGTGGCGGTATTGCCGATGATATCCACGTTTCTTACCGAATACTTGCGTCCCTCGACGATCTGGAAATCCAGCGAAACTTTGTGGTTCGGATAGTCACTGGAACGCACCGGACGCACCAAAAGATCGCAATAACCGTCAGCATCGTACAACGCACTGATGGCACGGACGGAAGCATTTTCCGCTTCCAGAGAGTAGACATCCCCGCTTTTGATACGCAAAAGCGGCAGCAATTCTTCAGCTTTGAGACGTTCATTGCCGGAAATCGTCACTTTGTCCACCGTGTACGGTTCACCCTCCTCAATGATGAAGTGGAGATCGACAAATTCCGGGTCATCCGCCGTTGGAGTGATCTTGATATCTTTTACCTTGAAGTCCAGATAACCTTTGTTGTAGTAAAGTTCCCGCAGCCGTGCCCGGTCAGTTTCCAATTCCGCCCGGTCAAGCAGACCGTAGTTGAGGTAATCGTTGATGAATGGTACCAGATTCCAGTAGCTGTAACTGTTGAACAATGCGGAACGCAAAGTGCGCTCTTTGACGGCAGTTACCCCCTCAAAGGTGACATCATGAACTTTAAGCCGGAGGTTTTCTTCGATTTTCACCGTCACAATAACGCCGCCTTTGCCGTCGGGGAGTACGGCCGGCAGCTGAATGACCGCATCGGAATAACCTTTTTCCAGGTAAAATTTACGGATGTTTTCCACAGTTCTGCTCAATGCCCCGCTGTTGAGACGGTCACCGTCTGCAAGTTCCAGACAGCCTTGCAGATCTTTGGTGGAAAACTTCTTGTTTCCTTCGATTTTGAATACCGAAATCACCGGCGAAGGTTTGATTTTGTAGATGATTTCGATCTTGCCGTCCGGCATGGTGCGGAAGTCGGAAACCGCATCTGCGACTTTGCCGCTGCGGTAAAGATTTTTCAAATCCTCGTCCATGTGCGCCTTGCTGAATTCCATCCCCGGCCGGAGCCGCAATGCGACATTCAGCAGATCGGTCGGCACCGGATTGCTGCCTTCCTGGATAAATTTCACCGATCCGACCTCTGCCGCGTTGACCGCAACTGCAAAGCTGATGACCGGCAATACCCGCGTCAATAATTTTTTCAACATGACAATCTCCCCAGATTAAATATCACTGTCCCCCACCCGGAGCATATTCACGGCTTACCGGAGGCTGAGCCTCGAAAAGCATTTTGGATGGATAAAAGAACATTTTTACCGTACCGATCTTACCGTTACGGTTCTTTTCCACAATCAATTCCGCCTCGGTGGAGGCACCGTCGGCGATATTTTTGGCATCATCACGGTTGCGGTGCAGGAAAGTCACGATGTCGGCATCCTGCTCAATAGCACCGGATTCACGCAAATGCGCCAGTTTCGGACGGGCATTCGCGCTGGTATTTTTATCGATTTCACGGTTGAGCTGAGCGAGTACCAGCACCGGAATATTCAAGTCTTTGGCAAGTTTTTTAATGCCGCCGGAAATTTCGGCGACCTCCTGCTGACGACCGTCGACCTTGGCATCAGCATGCATAAGCTGCAGATAGTCAATAACTATCAATTGAATATCATGTTCATTTTTCAGCCGTCTGGCTTTGGCACGCAATTCGGAAATCGTCAAACCGCCGGTCGGGTCGATGAAAAGCTGCGCTTTGCGGATCTCTGCGGCAGCGGCAGTAAGTTTGGTCATATCACTATCGTTGAATGTGCCATTCCAGAAGACACTTTCCGGGATGCCCGCTTCAGAACAGAGCAGACGGCGGGCGATCTGACTGTCGGTCATTTCCAAACTGAAAAACGCCACCGGGCGGCGCTTCTCGCCCTTGATCGCCACATTGGAAATGATGTTCAACCCCAGCGTGGTCTTACCGATGGAAGGACGCGCCGCCAGAACAAACATCTCCCCTTTTTTCAACCCGCCGGTGAAATCATCCAGCGGAGCATAGCCGGTGGGAATGCCCACCTCGATTTTGCGGTCACGGATATCCAGCAGCATCTGGAACTCCTGTGCCACCAATACCGGCAGATCTTTGATCGCCTCTTTATTATCCTCATTGCGGATCTTGTAAATATCAGTTTCGATCTCTTCGACCAGTTTGGCGGGATCGGCATTATCGTCAAAACATTTGATCAACGCCCCGGAACAGGCATCGATCATTCTGCGGAGCATGCACAACTTGCGCAGAATATCACACCACGATTCGATATTCACTGTCGTGGCAATGGAAGCATACACTTCAGCGAGGTAAAGTTCGCCGCCGGCAGCCTCAAGTTTGCCGGCAGACTTCAATTTCTGCGCGACACTGAGCAAATCAGGAACTGTACCGGCTTTATTCAATTCAACAGCCGCCTGATAGATACTGCGGTTGGCGGCACTGTAAAAAGCATCACCCGCGGTGCCGAGTTTTTCCACCACGGTATCAACGCAACTCTTTGGTTCGCGGAGAATACAGGCGAGAACCGCCTGTTCCACTTTCAAATTATGCGGCTGCGCCCGGTCGGGTAAAATACCCGCCGGGCGTGCTGAAACAGATTTTTTTTCGGCAAATTCAGCCATAAGGAACCCCTGCGGAAATTAACCGCGGACGACCCAGATTTTGACAGTTGCGGAAACTTCGGGATGAAGTTTGACTTCCGCTTCAAAACTGCCGAGCATTTTGATCGGGGGATCGATGAGAATGCGGTTGTGCTCAATGGTATAACCCTGGGCATTCAGTTCCTCTGCGACCATACGCGGAGTGACAGAACCGAAGAGCTGATCGTCTTCAGTGGCCTGCATCGCGATGGAGATCTCGACCGTTGCGAGTTTCTCTGCCAGCTCTTTGGCATTGGCGAGATCGGCGGCGCGGCGGGCAGCGATAGCCGCTTTGCGGGACTCGATCAGGCGCAGCGTACCGGGAGTAGCTTTGGCAGCGAGTTTTTTGGGGATAAGATAGTTTCTGGCATAACCGGGAGCGACACGCACTTCATCACCGGCAAGACCGAGATGTTCGACATCATCCAAAAGAATAAGACTTACATAAGCCATAGTAAAACCTCCAAATAGTTCTCTGTTGGTTTATCAGTAGACCAGCGAGAGCATCCGCGCCCGTTTGACGGCGATGGAAAGCATTTTCTGGTGATCCAGGCAGTTGCCGGTGATACGGCGGGGCATGATTTTGCCTTTTTCGGTCTGGAATTTCATCAGCGTTTCGGCATCTTTGAAATCGATGTAGCGGACTTTTGCCTCACAGAAGCGGCAAACCTTGGGTTTCGCAGCCGCACGACGACGGCCGCCTTGTCTTTTCTGACCCTGCATGGGAATCCTCTCTTTTCTTAAAATTATAAATTAACTTTACGATTGCTTATTCGATCAACATTTCATCATCAAAACGGGATATCATCTTCCGGGGCGGCAGATGCATCACCCGGGAATCCGGGGTCCGGCATTGCCGGCATATCCATCGGACGGCGCGGAGCCTGATTGACAGGGAATCCGCTGGATTGATAACCGCCGTTGGACTGATATCCGCCGTTGGACTGATAACCGCCGTTGCCGGCATATCCATTCTGACCTGCACCGGGAGCATCATCCCGGCGGCGGCTCATAAACTGGACATTTTCAGCAACGACCCGCAACTTGGAGCGCTGGCCGCCGCCGTTGCGGTCTTCCCAGGAGTCAAGCTGCAGACGCCCCTCGACCATGACCTGGGAACCTTTGGAAAGATACTGGCGGCAATTATTGGCAACTTTGCCCCAAACGACCACGTCAACGAAACAGGTTTCCTCCTGCTCCTGACCATTGCTGGAGAAACGGCGACTGACAGCGAGCCGCAGATCACAGACACTCTGACCGTTGGGAAATCCGCGCAAATCGGGATCCCGGGTCAAATTGCCCAGAAGAAAAACCTTGTTCAGCGAAGCCATAATAATCTCTCCGTTGTTCTTGTTTGACTGCGTTGTTGAAACTCTTTGAAGATCATTCAAACCGGAGCGGTTCAGCGTTATCGGCGCCTTCCGGACGGTCGTAGATCAGCGTCATGCTGCGCAGAACCTGCTGATCCAGATGATATTTCTCACGGATAGCGACCAGTTTGGCAGGATCCAGTGTGAAAATGAAATCGAAATAAAGTCCGGCACGGCGTTTATCGATCTCATAGGTGAATTGTTTACGACCCATTTCAACGGTTTTTTCGATTTCGCCGCCGAGAGATTTGATCAACTCTGCGAAACCATTGCAGAAAGCAGCACCGTTGTCATCCGTCTTGCGGATGTCCAGAATGAATACAGATTCGTATTTTTTCAAAATAAACCTCTTTTCTTTAGATGGCTTTTTTACTTGTTTTCAGTATCGTTCTTCTCCGCGGCATTGAACTTATTCATCGCCGCTGTCATACCGGCACTCAAAACGGTCTGAACCGCCTGGGCAGCCCGGTCGACTGCCGCTGCAAAAGCTTTTTCTTCGTCACCTTCAAAACCGCTCAACACATAATCGGCGGTCTTGCCTGATTCAGGTCTGCCGATCCCGACTCTGACCCGTTTGAATTCCGCACTGCCCAACTGGGAGATGATGGACTTCAAACCATTGTGTCCGCCGTCGGAACCGCCCTGGCGCAACCGCAGTCTGCCGGGAGCGAGATCCAGATCATCGGAGATGACCAGAATCTCTTTGGGGGTGATCCCCAACCGGCGGCTCAACGGAGCGACTGCTTCGCCGCTGACATTCATATAGGTCAGCGGCATTTGCAGCACCAGATTCCTGCCGCGGAACCGCCCGGTAAAAACCCGGCTTCCAGCGGTGTGGCTCTCGATAAAACGTCCTTCCGGAAAGGTGGAAAGCAATTTTTCGATCACCATGAATCCGGCATTGTGCCGGGATTTGGCATATTCTGCTCCGGGATTACCCAATCCCACGATCAATTTTATGCCGCTTCCGGCTTCAGGTGCCATAAGAAAATCCTTTTGTCAATCAGCATTGTTCCGGAGAAGTTACCCCGGTAACGGAACTTACTTTTTCGCCGCAGCGCGAGCTTCGGCTTTTTTCTCGTTGATAGCTTCCGGTTCAGCGGCGCCGCCTTCTTCAGCAGCACCTTCCTGGGTGGGCAGAACCACGTGGAAGACGATTTCAGCAGCATCCAGACCGCGAACTTTGACACCTTCGGGGAGGACCAGATCCGCGACCGTCAGAGCTTCACCGACCTTGAGGTTGGTGACATCGACTTTGATCATGTCGGGCAGGGCATCCGGACGGCAGGAGACCGGCAGTTCGTGGACTTCCTGTTCCAGCACGCCGCCGTGAGAGGCGCCGTAGCAGTCACCGAAAGCGTGGAGTTTCACGCTGGCATGGACTTCAGCGCTCATATCGACCGCCTGGAAGTCAACGTGATAGACGTAGTTTTTCAGGTGATTGAACTGAACTTCCTTGACGATGGCGGGGATCTCTTTACCCTCAAGAGTGATGGTATAGAGACTGGCTTTTTTCGCGTAAGCTACCTGCCACTCTTCGGTTTTCAGCATCACCGCAACGGATTCCTGTCCGCGGCTGTAGATGACCGCCGGGATGAATCCGGACTTCCGGAGACGGCGCGAGGCGTTGTCCCCGAATTCGCTCCGCGGCTGTGCCGCGATCACATTCTCTGCTTTGCTCATGGATTTCCTTTCGCTTTTATTTTTGGAGAATTGTTGTTTTTGGTTGCAATATATATTATTTCCAGTCGCCGGCTGAATAGAACAGCGGCGAAACGGATTTACCTTCATGGACACGGCGGATCGCTTCACCGATAAGCGGAGCGACACTGACCACCCGGATCTTGCCGTTGAGAGTGTCGATATTGGGAACAGCATCGGTGGTAATGAGCTGTTCGATTTCCGGGGTATTGAGCAGTTTCTCCTTACCGACACCGCTCAAGAGGCAGTGGGAAACGGCGGCATAAACTTTAGCGGCACCGTTGGCTTTGAGGATCTTGGCGGCGGCGCAGAGAGTTCCGGCGGTACTGGTCATATCATCGGTGATGACGCAGATGCGGTCTTTGACATCGCCGACCAGGTGGCTGGAAGCAACGGTAGTGGCATTGATGCGGCGTTTGCAGACCACGGCGAATCCAGCGGAAAGCATATCGCAGTACGCCATAGCCATTTTGGTACTGCCGGAGTCGGGGGCAACGACCACGCCGTTGTCACCGATAAGTTCTTTCAAATGGGGCACCAGCACCGGGCGGGCGTAGAGGTGATCAACGGGGATATCGAAAAATCCCTGGATCTGCTGGGCGTGAAGATCCATGGTCAGGATCCTGTCAGCACCGGCGCAAGTCAGCAGATTGGCGACCAGTTTGGCGGTGATTGGGACCCGGGGTTTATCCTTGCGATCCTGCCGCGCGTAGCCGAAATAGGGAAGCACAGCGGTGATGCGGGCGGCACTGGCGCGCTTGGCAGCATCGATCATGATGAGCAGTTCCATGAGATTTTCATTGGAAGGAGTACAAGTGGGCTGGATCAGAAAAGCATCTGCCCGACGGACATTTTCCTCGAATTGGACAAAGATCTCGCTGTCGGGGAAGTGGGTGATATGCACCTTGCCGAGACTTGCACCGAGATAGTTAGCGATGTTCTGAGAAAGCTCCGGATGTCCGCATCCGGAATACAGACAAATGTGTGTTGCTTCTGCCAATTTCATTTTTTGCCCTGTCAACAATATATTATTTACATACCGCAAACCAACGGGCAACAGGAAACTGCATAACTTGAAGCATCCGATCTTTCAGCGGCAGCGCGCTTAACAGCACTTTTGCGCTGACACTCTTTGCATCAGAACTTTTGGCATTGCGCCAAGAATTCAAGTTTCTGCAGCCCCGGGAACTCGCGGTTCGGCGGAACGGAAAACCTCTGCCGAGATTCGCATTATAACGAATCAAAATTCCAAACTGTAACTAACAATTTACTTAATATAGCACTGAAAACGGCATTTGTCAAGCAGTTCGGCATAAAAGTGCACTCCGCCGCTGACACGATTCACCACATTTGCATCTGCCGCCGATGGGAAATCACTTTTGGTTGAGCCTGAAAAGGTCTGCTGCGATGTTGACTGCCTCTTTGAGAATAACATCACCGTCTTTATTTTTGTCATCGGTTTGTTCCATGAGCTTTTCGGCTTCTTCGGAGATCTGTTTTTCGCGGCAGAATTCCGCATAACGGGTCTCTTCATTGAGTGACAGGGTTTTGCGGTCACGGATCACCCGGAACAATTCGACCTGCCGGATGAATGCCTGATATTTGGGATCATTGGCAATGCGCTGACCGGAAAGTTTCTTCAATTCAGCAACTTTTTTGTCAAAATCCGCATCCCACTGGATCGTTTCGACCGGCCGGATGGAATCCCAAGGCAGATGGTTGTCAAGAAAAATTTCGCCGAATTCAAGCTCTTCTGAAAGCGATGGCAGCTGAATGTCCGGCACGATCCCCAGCTGCTGCACCGAACTGCCGCCGGGACGGAAAAACATGGCGATCTCAAAGGTCAGCGAACCGGCTGGCAGTTTCCTGCCGAACCAGCTGTTATAGCGGTCAAGGGACTCCACACGCAAAACCGTTCCCTTGCCGAATGTACGGCTGTCACCGACCACCACTGCCCGCTTGGCATCCCGCAGCGCTCCGGTGAAAATTTCTGCTGCTGATGCTGAACCTTTGCTGGTAAGGATGACCAGCGGTCCGTCAAAGTCGATTTTGCCGGATGGGTCACGCTCGACCTCCACGCCGTCTTTGGAACGCACCTGCACCACCGGCCCGCCGGTCATGAACATCCCGGAAAGCGCAATCGCATCCGGCAGACTGCCGCCGCCGTTGTTGCGCAAATCGATAACGATGGCATTCACGGATTTGCTTTTGAAGTCATCCAGGATCTTTTTGATGTCGGTGCTGGCTTTGCGGGCATTTTTATCCCCCCGCATGGCGGCATCAAAATCCATGTAAAATGAGGGCAGTTCAATGACCCCGATTTTAGAACCGTTGACCTCTTTGACATCACCTTTGGCGGCGCCGGCACTCAAATTGATCTTGTCCCGGATGATCTCCACTGCCACAGGTACACTGGAATTACCGGAAAGTACCCGCAAAGTGACTTTGCTCCCTTTAGGACCCCGGATATACTGCACTGCCTTGCTCACGGGCATATCGATCATATCCACGATTTCGCCGTTTTCCCGGGTGACAGAAACAATGCGGTCGTTGATTTTAAGCTTACCGGAAAGTTCCGCCGGGCCGCCGGGAACCAGTTCCACGATTTTGACATAACCGTTTTCATTGGTGAGCGTTGCGCCGATACCGGTCAGCGAAAGCGACATCTGTATTTCGAAATCTTCGCTCAATTTCGGAGCCTGATAGTCAGAGTGTGCGCCATACGCCCGTGCCATGGAATCCAGCAGGATGCCGAGGATATCGATACGGTCGCGTTTGGCGATGCTGTTGCCGAAATCCCGCTGCCGCTGCAAGATCCTTTCGGCGGCGGATTTCGGAGCCGGGACGGCGGTTCCGGGGGATTTTTCAGCTGTTTTTTTGCTGTCTTCGCTCTTTTTCTTTGCCGCCTCATCCTTTTCGGCGCGTTCCATCAACCGGAAAGTCAACAGATCATTTTTGATATGCTTTCTCCAGAGTTCGTGCATCTCTTTCAAGCTTGCCGGACGGGGTTCTTTGCTCTGTCTGGCGCAAACCGATTCATTCACAGTAAAGTCGATCTTGCCGGCGAGCATTTTTCGGGTAAATTCCCGGTATTCAGCATAGCGGTTGCGGTAAATGTCATAGACCTGGAATGCGAATTCATATTCTCCGTACTGCATGGAACTTCCCAGCGTATGGCGGTAAGGTGCAAAGCGGGCGATATCCTGCGAAGTAAAGAAAATATGCTGCGGATCAAGCGAATCAAAGAAAATATCGAAGATCCTGCCGGACAGTTCCGGGGTCATCCGGGTTGCCGAATAGTGGTTGTAATCCAGAATTTTGGCAGTCATGGCGGTGATACGGCGGAAATCAGCGGAGGTGTATTGATGTTCTGCGGGGATCTTGGCGGAAACCGTAAACAGTGCAGCGGCAAAAAAGGCAAAAAATAAAATCTCTTTTCGCATGATCATAAATTCCTTGTGCGGTGAAGTTGCAATATCATAACTTTATTTAAAAATATACACCGTTGACCGCCGCAGTTCAAGTTAGATTCCGATATATTCGAGGCAATTTCAAACTGCAGTCTCCACCTGAATATTCAATCGCGTTTGAATGACTTTTGCAATTACTTCATACGGCAGCGTATCTGCAGTGAACCGGGCTCTGCCCCGGTCTGCATTTGGATGACCGGACATTTCACCCGGAAAAGGAAAAAGATCTTTTCCATCCCGTCAGCATCACCGAGTGATTCAAAATTCCCCTGCCCTTTGGCGATAACCAGATCGGCACGGTGGAGTTTTTTCAGGAATTCCGGAGCACTGTTGCGCAGCGAAACCCCGGGCGCCCGGTCACCGGTGTCGATGACCGGCAGATCCCCCAATCCGGAAGCGGCAAGTTCACGGCGGGTGACATCGTTGAGGATCGGTTTGCCCCGGACACCGAGAGTGACTTTGCCGGCACCGATACGGTCGATAAGCAGCCGGTCAAGCACTGCTTCGCCGCAGTTATCCAGAATATAAAACACCTCTTTGGCTTCAGCGGCACGTTCCCGCAGTTTCTCAAGCATGTTTTCATCCACCGGCAAAACGGCAGTTTCCCGGATCGCCCCGGCAGCTTGCGCCAGATCGTAGTCCGGATGCGAACCGAAATCGATCACATTCCCGCCGATGGCGAACCGCACCGCCATGGCAAAAGGATCAGCAGCCTGCTCCACCAGCAGTGCCATTTCCGGATAAAGCTGCTGCGCCAGAGCAGTGGACAGCTCCTTAACTTGAGCGTAAGGATCATCCACGCCGGTTTTGCGGCAGTAGATATCGTAAAAAAATGATGCCATTTCCGGCGGAGTTGAGTTGTCGGCATGTTCCACGGTAAGAGCGATGAATTGTTTGAGGATCTGCCGTCTTTCGCTGTCAACTGCCGAAGAACGTTTCGCCATTTCCACGATCTGATTGAGAATACACTTGTAACAGTCAAATTGCACTTGCATTATTTTTTCCTCTGCATTTGGAAATACCGGATCAGCCGCTGCGCTCCGGCATTGCGTTCTTTGCCGAAAAATGAACGGTACGAAAAAAATGCCGCTCCGGAAATTTCCGGACGCATCCGGTTGAAACGCACCTGATCGATCAATTCATTGCTCCGCCACCTGCCGCCGTTGTACGCTCCGATGCCGATGTAAAGTTTCACTCCGGTACCGCGCACCACGGCGCACCACCAGTCCGCCAGCGCAGCATACGCGGCAACATCATGGTCAAAATCCCAGTAGATCTGGGGAGCGATATAGTCGATATAACCGTTTTTGACCCATTTGCGGGTGTCGGCGAACAAGGTGGAATAACTCTCTTTGCCCCCGGTAAGAGAACCGGCGGCATAATTTTTGCGGTTTCCCCAGATGCCGAAAGGGCTGATGCCGAATCTGACCCGCCGCTTCTGCAGAATATTATTGCGGGTGATGGTCAGACGCACATTGTAAACCAGCGTATCGGTATTGTTTCTGCGCCAGACATCCAGCGGCAGTCTGCCCGGATTGTAACGACGGAACGACGCGGCATCTTCATCGGCGATCTTCTCATAAGGGTAGAAATAGTCATCAAAGTGAATGGCATCCACCGGATAATTGCGCACGACTTCGCCGACGACAGCGCACAAGTGATCCACCACCTGCGGCACGCCTGGATCAAGGAGCAGCTGATTGCCGTCCGGGTGTTTTTTCACCAGTACGCAGTGGGGATTGAGCCGGGCGAAGTTACCGGGAGCAAGGGTTTTAAGGTAAGCATTTTTGGATAATTTCGTCTTATTGGTTACCCGGTAGGGGTTTAACCATGCGTGGAACTCCATGCCCGCCCGATGGGTTTCAGCGATCATGAAAGCCAGCGGATCGAACCGGTCCAGACCGACCCCCTCTTTACCGGCGAGCCAGCGTGACCACGGAGCGAATTTCGATGGATAAAAAGCATCACAGTTGGAACGGATCTGAAAAATCACCGCGGTGAATCCCGCCCGTTTGGCATTATTCACCAGTACCCGGAAATCTTTCTGAAATCCCGCCGCCGTACTGTGAGAGGCGAAGTCGATGTTTTCCACGACCGCGACCCAGATGCCCCGGAACTCATTTTTGCGGGGAGAAAAGTCCCGGATCTCGATCACACCGCGATTGAATACCCCGGCGTAGCGGGCGGGTTTGCCATCTTTGCGAAGGACGATTTCTGCGGATAAAGAGCAAATAATGCCGCAAAGCAACAGTGATATTGTCAATATTTTTTTCATATATTGTCAGCACTCTCCGCTGAAGTCAACCGGCAATTCCGGACGTTTGCCCTTGTGCCTGCGATGACGGCGGCGTTTGAATCCGTCGGAATTTTTCTTACGCCGCCCGACAGAAGAGTAATTGGGCTCAAACGAAGTACCGGCTTTGGGGAAACGGGACTCCAGAGCAGCGACATCTTCCCCCGAAGCAAGGTGACGGATCAGCATAAGTTCCCGGGCATGGGGATAGGATTTATGCCGCATCAGAGCGGGGATATCCTGATCCTGCGCCTGTTCCAGAAGCACTTGCATGTGCATGATCCGGACGGCGGCTTCCCGGACTTTGACCATCAATATCTGGGGAGCGAACAATTCCGTGACGGTACGGTACAACACCTCATCGACCTGTTCAGTGCGCTTCTGCCACAATTTACCGGCAGGACAGTTGAGCGATTCAGCGGCAAAGGGCAAAGCTGCCGCCGCCAGAGCCAGAGAAATGCTGTCGCGGTAGATTTCTGCATCCACCCGGCAGTTGCGTTCATAGAGCAGATCGAGCGCCCGTTTGCAGGCGGCAGAGCCCCATCTTTCCGCAAAAAAAGGCAGGAAAAAATTCAGCAGACCGTAGTCAAAGAACACCTCCAGATGACGGTCGGAAGAGCTGGATTTCAGGATTTTTTCCAATTCCAGCGACAATCTGCCCGAGGATACCAGCCGGATGAGCGGCAATTTGTCAAACAGAGCGTTTTCCGTGGCATCATGCAGGGAAAAATCGAATTGTGCAACCAGTTTCAAAGCCCGGAGCATCCGCACCGGATCCTCCTCAAAACGCAGAGCCGGTTCGCCGATTGCCCGGACTGTGCGGTTGGCAATATCCTGCAATCCCATGCCGGTGTGGTCGATCAGTTCCCGCCTGACCGGATCGTAAAAGAGTGCGTTGATCGTGAAATCCCTGCGGAAAGCATCCTCCCGGGAACTGCCGTAAGAGTTGTCGGAAACGATCATATTCTCCGGCATTTTCCGGAACTTCTCATCGTTGCTGTCCCCCGCATGGGCAGAGGGAGTCCGGCGGAAAGTACTGACCTCAAAAAGTTCACCGTTGACGGTCACATGGGTCAGCCGGAAACGCTTGCCGATGATCCGGGCGCGGCGCCTGCCGAAAACCTGCCGCACCTCTTCCGGAGTGGCAGAACTGGAGATGTCAAAATCTTTGGGCTTGCGCTGCAAAAGCAGATCCCGGATGGCACCGCCGACGATATAGGTTTCAAATCCGGCGCGCTGCAATTCGGAAACGACCGAATAAGCGTTGCCGGGAATATCGAAATCGTACTCCATTACATGCTCCTCACATCCCGCTGGATGATGGTATCCACGCACTCCAGTTCCGGATCAAGGAATGGGTAATCGGCATTGTAATGCAGTCCGCGGCTCTCTTTGCGTTTCAGAGAACAGTCGATGATCAACTCTGCGACCGTGGCGATATTGCGCAATTCCACCAGATCGGCGGTAACGATGAAGTCCCAGTAATATTTCTCGATCTCTTTGCGAATGAGTTTGATCCGGTTTTTGGCACGTTCCAGGCGCTTGTCGGTACGGTAGATACCGACATAGTCCCACATGAAACGGCGGATCTCATCCCAGTTGTGGGCGATCAGGATCTGCTCATCGGAATCAGTGGCATTGCCGGTGGTCCAATTCATCGCCTTGCGGATGTCCGGATGGATGTTTTTAAGGTCATCGAAGCGGCTGGCGATATCCCTGGCAATGGCACGGGGGATGACCATAGCTTCAAGCAAGCTGTTGCTGGCAAGGCGGTTGGCTCCGTGAAGCCCGGTACATGCCGATTCGCCGACGGCGTACAATCCCTGAATACTGGTGGCGCCGTTGATATCGGTTTTGATTCCCCCGCACACGAAGTGGGCAGCGGGAACGACGGGGATCAGGTCTTTGGCCATATTCACTCCGGCTTCCAGACATTTGGCGAAAATATTGGGGAAGCGCAGTTTCAAAGTCTCTTCGCTCAAGTGGCGGATATCCAGATAGACACACTCTTCGCCGGTGCGTTTCATTTCCGAATCGATGGCACGGGCGACCACATCCCTGGGAGCGAGGCTCTGCATCGGGTGGTATTTCTGCATGAATTCCACGGGTTCGGAATCGCGGTTTTCCCGGCATTTGAGGACGGCTCCCTCGCCGCGGAGAGCTTCACTGATCAGAAAGGAACGGATGGTCGGGTGGTAGAGGATAGTCGGGTGGAACTGGATGAATTCCATATTGGCGATCTTCGCACCTGCCCGGTAAGCCATAGCGACTCCGGAACCGCAAGCGACATCGGGATTGCTGGTATAGAGATAAACTTTTCCGGCGCCGCCGCAAGCGATAGTGGTAGAAGCAGCCAGAGCGGTAAAGATCTCACCGCTGGCGATATTCAGGACATAGCAGCCGTAACAGCGGTTTGCGCCGGGCAATCCCAGGCGTTTGGAAACGACCAGATCGATAGCGATATGGTGTTCAAAGATGGTGACGTTGGGGGTTTCACGGATGGTTTTGACCATGACCCGTTCCAATTCGGCGCCGGTGATATCTCCGGCGTGCAGCACCCGGCGTTTATGGTGTCCGCCCTCTCTGCCGAGGTCAAAGGCATCGGGGTCGTCCTGATGTCCCAACTCGCCGCGGGTGGTGAATTTGGCACCCAGTTCAATGATTTCGGCGATGGCATCCGGACCGGCTTCCACGATTGCCCGGACGGCTTTTTCGTCACACATACCGGCACCGGCGGTAAGAGTATCTGCGACATGCTCATCGAATGAGTCGCACTTATCCATCACGCAAGCCACTCCGCCCTGGGCGAAACGGCTGTTGCACTCATCGATTTCCCGTTTGGTGAATACAGCCACGGATTTGCCGCTTTTAGCGAGATGATAAGCGCAAGTAAGTCCGGCGAGACCGCTGCCGATAATTATATGGTCAAACTGTTTTATTTCGTGAATTTTCATACCCATACCCTCCTTTGGGGAAATTTTCGCAACCTTCCCCCGCAGTCCACATATATATACCTTATATAATATACATCCCTTTTGAAAAAAATGCCAGAAAAAGTAAAAATCTTTCGTTTTTTTCACTTTTTTTGCAATTTTTTCCGGTATTTCAGTTGACAAATGAGAAATCCGGGCTATATTATATGACATAACGAACGCTCCGGCATAGCTCAATGGTAGAGTAGGTGGCTGTTAACCACTTGGTTCCTGGTTCGAGCCCAGGTGCCGGAGCCATTTTCATTTTAAATAAATGAAAAATGGCGACAAACCGCAGGATCGGCAGATTGTGGAAGCAATCTGCATTTTTTGTGTATGCAAAAAATAACCAAAGTCCCCATCGGGGTGGTTTGACAGCGCGAAGCGATGTGCGTGAGCGAAGCGAAGGCAGCCCAGGTGCCGGCTTGTCCTCCGGAGCTTTAGCGCAGGAGGGAGCCATTTTCATTTTAAATGAATGAAAAATGGCGACAAACCGCAGGATCGGCAGATTGTGAAAGCAATCTGCATTTTTTGTGTCTGCAAAAAATAACCGAAGTCCCCATCGGGGTGGTTTGACAGCGCGAAGCGATGTGCGTGAGCGAAGCGAAGGCAGCCCAGGTGCCGGCTTGTCCTCCGGAGCTTTAGCGCAGGAGGGAGCCATTTTCATTTTAAATGAATGAAAAATGGCGACAAACCGCAGGATCGGCAGATTGTGAAAGCAATCTGCATTTTTTGTGTATGCAAAAAATAACCAAAATCCCCATCGGGGTGGTTTGACAGCGCGAAGCGATGTGCGTGAGCGAAGCGAAGGCAGCCCAAGAGCCGGCTTGTCCTCCGGAGCTTTAGCGCAGGAGGGAGCCATTTTCATTTTAAACGAATTTCCCCTTCTTTCAGGCAGAATCCCTCTTAAACACGCAAAATTGCTGTATTTTGCCTCCTTTTAGTATTTTGCGTTCTTTTCCATTATTTTTCGACTGTCGGAGGATTCATTCGTCCCACATTCGTCCCCCGCTTGATACTGTACACCCGGAAAATGGGAATGCAAGTAAAAAAAAGCAAGAGCCGCACAACCGCACGGCTCAACTGCAGGAAAAAACTCAAAACGGCAGGGATTTTTCCTCAAAAAAAATAATTTTGCAAAAAAATACAAATTTTTTGCAAAATATGTTGACATATTAAATCATTATGTTATATTATAACAGATCCGGAAGAAATCAACTATATCCGAAAACAGGAATAAAATTATGAATAAACCTTTGATCCAGAGATTTCAAGATTATCTTTTGACCTCCGGTCTGACTGTGGGAGACACCATCCCTAAAGAGATGGAACTGGCAGAAATATTCAATGTCACCCGCGGCGATATCCGGGAAGTCATCCAGCATTTTGCCCAGTTGGGACTGCTCAAAAGGGTAAAGAGGCGCGGTACGATCATTCAGGAACTCAACAATGAAGATCTCAACCGCAGTTTCGCTTTCTGCCTGCAAATGGGGGGATTCTACTTTGAAGAGATGAAAGAGATGCGTATGATCCTGGAATCGGCGATCGCTCCGCTGATCATTTCCCGCATCACCCCGAAAAATCTGGAAAAACTGGAGCAGAATCTTGCTGAACAGCAAAATTCTCTGGATGACTCACTGCGTTTTGAAGAGTTGGACAGTCAATTTCACGTTCTGCTTTTCAGCTGTTGCCACAACCGGGTATTGAGCCTTTTCACCAATATTCTGCCGATACTTTTCCAGAAAAAATACCGGGAAAGACTCCTCAGCCGCTCATGGCGCGAAATCGGTTATCACAGTCACTGCCGGCTCGTTGAAGTTCTCCGGGAGCGCGATCTGGAACAATTCACCAAACTCATTCTCCAACATATTATGCCGACATAAGGATGAAAAAATATGCAGATCAATAATTTTGAAAAATTTATCGCTGCAGTATCTTCCGGGAAATGCGCTTCCGGCATGGTCATCACTTTCAGTGATCCGGCAGTAAGTGAACTTGCCGGAGATGCCGGATTTGACTTCACCTGGATCGATATGGAACACTCTCCGCTGACCATCACCGATGTTTCCAATCACATCATGGCTCTGCGGGGAACCGACTGCGCTCCCTTTGTCCGGGTGGCAGGAAACGATCCGGCATTGATCAAACCGGTCATCGACCTCGCCCCGGCAGGAATCATCATCCCCATGATAAAATCCGCCGGAGAGTTGGAAAATGCCGTTTCCGCCTGCCGCTACCCGCCGGAAGGCACCCGGGGATGCGGATTGCGCCGGGCGGTAAATTACGGAACCAAGTCCACCGGAGAATATTTCCGGGAATCGGAAAAAGAGCCGCTGATCATCGCCCAGATTGAACACATCGATGCAGTACGCAACCTCGATGAGATCCTGAAAGTAAAACATCTTGGCAGCATCTGCGTCGGCCCGTATGATCTTTCCGGTTCCATGAATAAATTTGCCCAGCCGGATGATCCGGAAGTCGGCAAAGTAATCGATGAGATCTGTGCCAAAGCCCACCGTGCCGGAGTAATGGCAGGGGCATTTGTTTCCGATATTGGAGAATGGAAACACCGGAATCTCAACTGGGCGGCTGTGACTACGGATTACGGAGCATTGTTCCGCAATTCACAGGATATGATAAGTAAGTTAAACAACCCAAAGGAGGCCTTGAAATGAAACAGCTACTGTCACGCCGTAAAGTAAAACACTTCCGTTTCACTTTGATCGAACTGTTGGTAAGCAGTACTCTGTCATCATTGCATTTTTTCGAGCAAAAATTTTTCCGCACGGCGGGGCATGATCTGTCATTCAAAAGAAGTCCGCTTTTTTTGAAAGAGAAAGGGGGCGCGGGGGAAAGGGAAAACTTTTTTTCTCGTGAAAAAAAGTTTTCCTTGTCCCCCGCACACGCATTTACTTTAATAGAATTGCTCGTCGTCATCGCCATTATTGCTATTTTAGCGGCGATCCTGCTTCCGGCACTCAATTCTGCCCGGCAGCGCGGCAGAGCAGCAAGCTGCATTTCCAACTTGAAACAGCAAACCGCATATATCGCCATGTATGCCGGCAGTTTTGAAGATCTGATGATCTTTGAAAGCAAACCCGGCAGCAGCAATTTCTACTGGAACTACACCCTTTTCCAGTCCGGATTCATTCCGAAAGAGCCGACCCGTGACGCTTATGTATGTCCGGAACTGCTGCCGCGTTATCTTGCCTCAACCGATTCCCCCAGTCCGGCATCCAGCGCCACCGGCGTTTACGGCTATCTCGTCGACGGAAAGTTTGTCCGTGTCGACAGCAACACCCGGGCGTTGAATATCAAAAAAATCGCCAAAGCAAGCGTTTATCCGGCATTGGGCGACTCATCAAGTGAAGACTGGATGGGCAAAAAAAATCAGGGCGTTCCGTGGGTGAAAATGCGCGCCTACACCGGAACCAAAGGTAAAGAAGGACGCGCGATCCCCATGCACAACGGTCTGTTTGCCTTTGGATTCCTCGACGGTCACGCCGATCTGGTCGATGTCGGAACGGTTCCTCATACGCTCAACGGCATCTATCTGCGCAGTGAAACCAAAGATACCGCGTACGGCAACAATGCCTGGTACTTCACCGATGCCAGCGGAGCAACTTCGACTTGCGTAAAAGCCCTCGGAGGTCAGTAAAACATGCTTAACGGCGCACTGTGGCTGGATGACCGCGGCAGACATATCAACGCTCATGGCGGCGGCATCCTCGAACACCGGGGGGTATTTTACTGGTACGGCGAACATAAAGGTCCCGGAGTCAACGGTAAACTTGCCTATGACGGAGTCCGTATGTATGCTTCGCAGGATCTGCAGAAGTGGCAGGATTGCGGAATCGTACTGCAGGTAAACAACACCCCCGGTCATCCGGTCTGCGCCGGATGCCGCATTGAACGGCCAAAGGTGATATATTGTGAAAAAAGCGGCAAATTTGTCATGTATTTTCACTCCAGCAACCTCGAACACCGGATCGCCAAACGCGGACTGGCAATTGCCGATGATCCGGCAGGACCATTCACCTTTATTTCGGCGGAACGTCCGAATGCCGGTTTTCTGCCGCTGAATGCCGGAACCGTGGAACCCGGAAGTTACCTGCCCGAACATCTGATGCGCAACGGAGAATATGAGGAGTTGAAAAATTCCAACTTCTACCTCCGGGATTTCGCCGGAGGACAAATGGCAAGGGATATGAATCTCTTTGTGGACAGCGACGGCAAAGCGTTTCATATTTACGCGTCGGAACACAACAGCACCCTGCATATTGCCGAACTTACTGACGATTATCTTTACTGGAGCGGGCGTTATGTCCGGGTGCTTCCGGATCGCTGGAACGAAGGGGAAGCCCTTTTCACTTACCGGAACAAATATTACCTGCTTGCCAGCGGCTGTACCGGCTGGCGCCCCAATGCCGCCCGCAGCGCAGTTGCCGATTCAGTGATGGGAGAATACACCATGCTGGGCAATCCCTGCCGGGGAGCGGGAGCTGAAATCACTTTCGGAGGACAAAGTTCCGCAGTCTTCCGCGCCGGAGATACTTATGTGGCGATGTTCGACCTCTGGAACGATCAGAACTTCATCGACAGCCGTTACTGCTGGCTGCCGGTGAAATTCACCGGGGACGGATTTGAAATCCATTATCAGGAAAAATTTGAATTATAAAGGAGTTCAAGATGAAAAAATTTGCGACGCTGATGCTGATACTGGGCTGCACCGTCATGCTTCAGGCGGTGGTACTGCAGCCGGGAGAGAAGTATGAAGTCAAACTGCCATCCGGCAAAGCCGCTGCCGGCAAGCGGGTGATATTTCACTTCAAGGCACGTTACGACCGTCCCCCGCGCATCGGCAATGACTGGTATATGAAAATTTCGGTCAACGGCAAAACTCTTTCTCCATATCTCTCACCGGCAGGTTCCGGAGTTCTGCGGCTGATCAACCGCAAAAGTCCCACCTTTCATGGAACCGGCAAAAACTATGTGAATAAGGGTTTGTGGTGCGTGGCATCCAACAACTCCAGCGAAGAGATCGAACATATCTACTGCCCGGCTGATTATGACCAGCTTTACTGCTATTCTGCAGACGTGACCGATGCCCTTGCCGACGGAAAAAACAGTGCGGCTGTCGCCAATTGCGGCCCCAAAGGATATACCATGATCCTGACCAATGTCCGCCACGAGATCGTCAACGTCACCGATCTGCCCGATCCGGTCGAACGCAGTTTTGAATCTGCCGCCAACGGCGGAAATATCACGCTGCCGCAGGGGTCTCCGGAAAAAGCATTCAAATTCACTCTCCCCGCCAGAGCCGGCTACCGGAGAGTCATCCGTTTCCGCGCCCGCCTCTCCTACGGCGGTACCGGCAGCCACAGCAATCTGCAGATCGCCGTCAACGGCAATCTGCTTGCCAAAGAGGACAACAGCAATCTGCACCGTATGCTCAACCGGGGCAATTACTTCATGGGCGGCAGAGAAGCCATCATCGCCCAGAAAGGCCGCATCACCATCATGCACGGCCCGAAATGGGGTCCTTTTGCCAAACACGGAACCTCTCCGGAAGCACAAAAGATCAACTGGTACTACATTGATATCGACGATATGCTCAAAGAGGGTGAAAACACCGTTACTTTCAAAAGCCTGACCAATCCGGCAACTTTCAACGAAAGAAAAGGTTTCAAAAACGGCAATCCGTTCCTCTATGTCTGCGATACCGCAGCCGGTTACGTTCCCATGGAATGCGCTGCGCTCTCTCCGGCGCGCCATGTGCCGACCAGAAAAATGGCAGCATCCGAACATCAATTTTCCTCTCCGGCATATACGCTTTCCATCGCGCCGGCAGGTGGAGTACAGATTTCCGCCGGTGACCGCAAGTTCTTTCTGGAAAGTTCCTACAGCTATCCGAAAGCCGGATTCAACACTTTCAACTGTGACGGGGCAGCTCCGGTCAAAAGCGAAAAAGAGTTCAAAAAGACCGTTTCCGGCAAAAACGGAGTATTCACCGTGGAAGCCGCCGGCAAATATTACCGGATAACCCGTACCATCCGTTGTGCCGGCAATGCCGTCCATGTCACTGACAGGATCCGCAATACCACCCGAAACGACCTGGGAATGAAAGTTTCCGTCAATCTCATTTCCGACAGCCGGGCCGACATCGTAAGAAAGCATGGCTGTCAGGCGTATGAAGCGGGGTTGAGCAGTCACAACTATCCCAATGCCAACAGTTCGATGTTCTGGGGATTCAAAAAAAATCCGCTGGGGGTCGGTCTGGTGCTGGCAGATGATATTTTCCGGCTGCAGGCACATTACCGTGCCAGTGTCATCGACGGTGAAGCGGGAACTTCCCACCTCGGTTTCACCCCCGGAGCGGAAAGAGTTTTGCAGTACAGCGTATATATTCTGCCATCCAATGATTACTTTGACATGGTAAATGCCGTAAGAAGCGACTGGCAAGTCAACTCCAAAACCCTGCCCGGCATGATCAGCTGGAATGGCGCACACGTTACCAAACGCGATGAAGCATTTATCAAACGGTACGATGCCCTGGGTTCCAAATTGATCATCGACGGACAAAAGTGGTTCAATGCGGCGGATTATCACGCAACCACCTTTGACCCGGTCAAAGAGATCCGGATCCATAAAGAGTGGAAAGACCGGGCGGTCATGCTCCGTCCCGATGCCAAAGTGCTGCTGCAGTTTCAAATGGTTTTCTCATGGAGAAACAAGGACAACTGTCCTGACCTGATGGCAGATTCTCTGATCATCAATGCCGACGGTTCCATTCCGGAATACGGCAGAGCGCGCAAAGGTGCAAGTCCCCGCAGCACCTATCAGAGCGGAGAGATCGGTCTTTTTCACGCCTATCACTACCCGGCGATCGGCAACAACTATTACCGGTATATCATGGATACCGCCAAAGCCGCGATGGATGCAAATTTCGGCGGAGTTTACTTCGATACGCCCAACTATACGGCAGTAAATTACGGCAGATTCACCTATGACCGCTGGGATGGGATCACCGTTGATCTGAATCCGGACTTCACCATCGCCAGAAAATATACCGATCTCTGCCTCTATTCCGCAGAAGCACGATTCAATATCTTTGATTACATCACCAAACGCGGCGGTATCGTGGTTCTCAATGCGCCGCCGCTTACGGCGAAAATCCAGCAGATGTCCGCACCGATCATCCACTTTTCCGAAGGCGACCGGGAAGACCGGCTGGCGCAGATGCACTTCACCACTCCGGTAATGCTCGGACAACACGGTTCCAACGGCAAGGCCGCTTACGGACGCCGCTCGACCTGGGTAAGTGAAGAAGACTTTATGGATGATATGGTCTGGAAGGTGAAAAACGGTATCCTCTACGCCGCCTACTGGCCGCCTAAAGGAGTTTCCGAACGCCATGAGTGGCCGACCAGAGATATGTTCCCGATCACCGTCACGGATATCCACGGCGGCTGGATCAGAGGCAAAGAGCGGATCATTACCGTCAACAACGGCAAATTCGGCTGGGATGAAAAAGTTGATTCCGCAAAAATCCGCATTTACGGTAAAGATGGCAGAATGGTCAGCGACGAAACGGTAAAATCCGGTGTTGACGGCAAATTCGACATCAAACTGCCGGAAAACGGCATGGCGATCATCATCCGTTGAAAAGAGGAAAGATATCATGGCAGTAAATTTCACTTGGCCTCAAGGAAAAACCAAAGCATTGGTAATGAGTTATGATGACGGATGCCGTCAGGATAAGAAGTTGACGGAAATATTCAACCGGTTCGGGATCAAAGGGACATTCCATCTCAATTCCGGCTTATATGATAACAGCCCTTCCCGGCTGAGTCCGGCAGAATCACTGAAAATCTACCGCGGCCATGAAATTTCCTGCCACACCCTCACCCACCCTTATCCGGAAAGGATCGCCCGGTCGGAAATGATCCGGGAAATCTGGTGCGACCGGGAAAATCTGGAGAAACTTACCGGCAGACAAATCCGGGGAATGAGTTATCCCATGCGGAACTATACCCCCGAAATCGTGGATATCTGCCGGGCGGCAGGTATCTGTTATGCCCGTACCGCAGAATCGACCGGCAAATTCAATCTGCCCGCCGACTTCATGCTCTGGCATCCGACCTGTCACCAGAAAGAGGCTCTTGACTGTCTGACGGAGTTTCTGAAACTGGAAGCATGGCGGAAACTCTCACTATTCATGGTCTGGGGACACGGATTCGAATTCGACCGGGAAAATTCCGGTGTTTCCTGGGAGATGATTGAAGAATTCTGCACCCGGATCGCCGATGCCGCAGATGTGTGGCATGCAACCGCTATGGAAGTCTGCCGTTACGTCAATGCCGTCCGCAATGCCGAAGTTTCCTGCGACGGTAAAAATGTATACAATCCTTCAGCGGAAACACTGTTTCTGGAATATCAGGAAAAAATCCGGCAGATCGCGCCCGGGGAAACCGCCATTCTTCCGTAACACACAAAAAAAGGGAAAATATCATGGGAAAAATTTTTAACGGCATCGCCGGAAAACTCTGTTTCAGTGAGCCGGAGATCTATGTGAATAATCAGGCACGCCGCCGCAGCGGACACATGAGTCACGCGATGCTGGAGTATGAACCGGGAAAAATAATCGACTTCAACTCCAACTGTTCGGCAGAAAGATGCCTCGGACATTCCGCATTCGGCTGGATCGAATACCGCTATTCTGAAGATTACGGCAGATCATGGTCGGAAGTCCACGAACTGCCATTCGCCAAAGAGCAGTTTTATGATGGCAATTACACCATTTCCATTGAAAAAGCAGTCATCTGCAACGGAGTTATCACCTTATTCGCCCTGCGGAATACCCAATTCAGCAAAATCTGCTGCGAACCGTGGGATACGCCGTTTTATCTGCAAAGTTACGACTTTGGCAAGACCTGGACGGAACCGCAGGAATTCAGCACTTACAAGGGCAGGATCTACGACGCCGTGGTGCAGGACGGTGTGATCTACGCTCTGGAACTGTGCAATGAAAACCATATCTGTACCGCTCCGGAACACCTCTACCGCCTCTACTGCAGCAAGGATAACGGTAAAACATTTCAGGAAAGAAGCGTGGTGGATATCAACAATATCGACCACGCTTACGGAGCATTGCAGTTCCTTGCCGACGGCACACTGGCTGCATACGCTTGCAATATTCCCAACGGTTTTGAACTGGATGCAAGTATCAGCAAAGACAACGGCATCTCATGGGAAAGAGTTCCGACCATGAAACTTGACAAAGGCATCCGCAACATCCAGATCTCCCGGCTCGGAGAAAATTACATAATGCACGGCAGGGGATGTCATCCCGATGCCCAGTGGGGCAGAGGTTTTGTCTTTTACACCTCCAAAGACGGTTTCAACTGGGATGAGGGGTTCTGGCTGGAAGAGTACAAAGTTTCCTGCTATTATTCCAACAATCTGCGGCTCTGCGAACCGGGCGAACCGGAAAAACTGCTGGTGCAGTATTCCGAACATTACGGCGGTGTGAAAAAGGTCAACGTAATGCACATTTTCCTCAATTTCGCCTGAATCCTCACGACTTGCCGGAAGCTGAACGTTTCTGGTAAGCCGAAGTGTTGCGTTCCCAGAAAACGCCGTCGGAATAACCTTGGATAGAGGAATCGGTTTCCGCCATTTCCAGACGTTTTTCAGTCCAGACACAATATTGGGCATTTTTTTCGATTCCGGCGTAATGGCGGTCAAGTTTTTTCGCTGCCACCAGTGTGGAACCCGATCCGGCAAATGGATCAAATACCACATCACCGGGATTGGAACTGGCGAGGATCAGTTTGGCAAGCAGTTTTTCCGGTTTTTGCGTGGGATGAGCGGTATTTTCCGCCATCGACCAATATGGAATGGATATATCATCCCAGAAATTCGATGCGCAGGTGTTCCGGAACTTGCCCTGTGGTGTCTCTTCCCAACCTTTGGGCGAACCGTCCGACTTGTACGGAGCAATGACTTTGCGGCGGAGTTTCACTGCATCAGCATTGAATGTGTAAGTACCGCTGACAGTTGCGAACCAGATATCTTCCAGACAATTTTTCCAGTTGGCTCCTGCACCACGCCCCTTTTCCCGCTGCCAGGTGATCCGGTTGCGGACATGAAAATACTTTTTCAGTACCTGAAACACCGCCGGACTGGAAAGCCAGTCACAGCAGACATAAACCGAAGCATTTTCCTTGAGCAATGGCAAAACCGCTCTGACCCATGATTCGGTATACTTTTCGTACTCCTCGTTACTGCTCTGTTTGAAGCGGCTGCCGTGGAAGTCTTTATCCAAATTGTACGGCGGATCGGCGATCAGCAGATCCACAAAATTTGACGGCAGAAACGGCACTGTTTCAAAAAAATCTCCATACACTGTCCGGTCAATGATCTCCGGAACCGTCACGGCAGATGAGATCTGCAGAGCTCTTGCCAGATATTCCCTGCCCGCATCAACGGTGATATCGATGGTTTTGTTCCGTGCCGCTTTCATACAGGTCATTTTGTCAATACCTGCAAAGGGAAATCTTCCCATGAGCGGCAGTACCAGTCGGCAATTTTCTGCAAATCCTCCGGATTTTTTTCCGACGGATCACAGACGGCTGCCAATGAAAATCCGGCATTTTTAGCGGTAAGTGACGCATAAAGAGCATCTTCAAAAACGATGATTTCCGATGGGGAAGCCTGTAATTTTTCAGCCATCATCAAAAAGACATCCGGGTGCTTTTTGGAGGTATGCAGATCCGCACAGCTCAAGAATCCGGCAGCGAAATGATCCTGCAATCCGACCTTTTTCAACGCCAGTTTCACCAATTCCCCCTCGGTGGCAGTAACGATACCGGCGGGGATATTTTCAGCGGCAAGTTTTTGCATGATTGCCATGATCCCGGGGCGCAGCTGCACCTTTTCCCGGTAAAATTCCGCGACTTCATCCATGGTTTCCCGCCATGCGGTTTCCAGCGAAATATCCAGTTGCGGATACAATTCACAAATGTACTTCAATGCGCTGCGGATGGAGAGGACTTCCAACTTTTTGTCGATGTCCAGATTTTGATCGATGCCGTGTTTTTTCAAAAAATTGCGGCAGAGATTGCTCCAGAGCCCCATGCTGTCCAGCACGGTACCGTCCAAATCAAAAATTGCCCCTTTATATGACATATCCCCCCCGCTTCTTATTCATAACGCAATGCTTCGATCGGGTCGAGCTGCGAAGCTTTCCATGCCGGATAAAAGCCGAACACCATGCCGATACTCGCTGAAACCGCAAAGGCGGCAATAACCGCTCCCGGACTGCTCTCCACCGGCCAATGCAGCTGGCTCTCAATAAACAGCGATGCACCGTGACCGACTAAAATACCGATGATCCCGCCGACCAGACACATCACCACCGATTCGATAAGGAACTGCTTGAGAATATCTTTGCTTCTGGCACCGACCGCCATGCGCAGACCAATCTCCCGGGTCCGTTCCGTAACGGAAACCAGCATGATATTCATGATGCCCACGCCGCCTACCAGCAGTGACAGCAGTGCCACACCCAGCAGCAGATTATTCATCAGCGAAGTGGTCTTATTCATCATTTTCATAAAGTCAGCTGCCGAACGGATCCGGAAGTCATCATCCTGGGCGGCGACCAGCTGGTGTCTTTCCCGGAGGACAGCAGTGATTTCGGCAATCGCCTGATTCATCTTTTCCGGAGCGACCGCAGAAAATGCGATCTGATCGATGTAGGTGAATTTGGGGATCAGCAGTTTGTCACTGCGCAGCGACGAATCCTGTTCCGGATAGAGTGCCACACCGGAAACCGGAAAGATCGCTCCGGGCTTGTCCGCCAGCGAACTGGTCGTACTGGATGCCGAACCGTTGCGCAAACCGGTGATCCGCATCCGCATTGTTGTCCACGGAATGAGGATCACGTCATCTTCATCACTGCCCATCATATTGGCGCCTTTGCTTTTAAGCACGCCGATGATGCGGAATGTGGTGTTGTTGATACGCATTTCATTATCCACCGGCGAAACCCCGCCGAAAAGTTCTTTGACGATCGTTGCTCCGACCAGACAGACCCGGGCATTGATCCCGACTTCCCGTTCGTTGAAAAATCTTCCTTCCTCGATCTGCCAGTCCCGGATATTGAAGTATGATGGAGCCACACCGTACATCTGGGCAGGGATCCAGTTTTCCGAACCGAATACCGCCTGCGCCGAACTGGTGCCGACCACCGGGGAAACCTGCGCCACATGGGGGCACTCCTGCAAAATAGCTTCGGCATCAGCCGGAAGCAGTCTGGTCCAGGTATTCACCCCGACCTTGATCCCGGCGACCCGGCGGACGCCGGGATAAACCACTCCGGAACCTGCCCCCATTTGTTCAATGGTCGTGCGGATGCTGGAGGACGACCCGGCTCCGATCTCCATCATGGTGATCACCGCTGCGATACCGATTATAATGCCCAGCATGGTGAGCAAAGTCCGCGTCGGGTT
The DNA here is from genome assembly GCA_015061495.1 of Lentisphaerota bacterium. GTDB lineage: Bacteria > Verrucomicrobiota > Lentisphaeria > Victivallales > Victivallaceae > UBA1784. The sequence continues at coordinate 32,838 of SUWL01000004.1, read as the reverse complement.
GCGCAGCAGTGAACGCAGTGCCATCAAAACAGTGCCTAAAAATCTCATTGCGACACCCCTCCTTCAAAAAGTCCGGAAACGATCTGTCCGTCACTCATGCAGATAGTACGTTTGGCGAATTTGGCGATTGCCTGCGAGTGGGTGACGAGGATCACGGTGATCCCTTCGGAATTGAGTTTGGCAAACATATCCATAACTTCCACGCTGGTTTTGGAATCGAGGTTTCCGGTAGGTTCATCGGCGAAGATCACCGGCGGGCGGTTGATCAGAGCCCGGGCGATAGCAACCCGCTGCTGCTGTCCGCCGGAGAGCTGTGAAGGATGGTGATCGACCCGGTCGCCGATACCGACCTCCTGCAAAGCCGCCAGTCCCCGCCGTCTTTTTTCGGCGGCGGACAAATTGGAGGTGTAAGCCAGCGGCATGATCACATTTTCCAATGCCGAAGTACGGGGCAGCAAATTGAAACTCTGAAACACGAACCCGATTTTGCGGTTGCGCACTTTGGCGCGTTCATCTCCGGAAGCCCTGCCAAGTTCCTGACCGTCGAGGAAGTAATCTCCGGTCGTGGGACGGTCAAGACAGCCGAGAATATTCATCAGCGTACTTTTTCCGGAACCGGAAGCACCCATCAGAGCCACATACTCGCCCTGTTCGATAGAGAGCGATACCCCTTTAAGCACCCGGATGGACAATTCTCCCAGCGGATAATCTTTGGTAATATCGTGAAGTTCGATCAATGCCATAATTTCAGCCTCACTTGCCCTGCGCCCGGGCGCGGTTGGCAGCTGAACCGCCGCCGCGGACTTTGTTATTTTCCGGTTTGGGCATGAATGGGCTGCGTTTATCTCCCGAACCTTTACTTTTGGCGGCGGAGATCTCCGTAGCGCCGTAGACGATCACATCTCCTTCTTTGAAAGGCGGATCGATCAATTCCACTCTGCCCCCGGCATTCAGACCGGTTTTGACCTCCACCGGACGGAGAAGTTCGCCCTCGGCGACGTAGACGATCCGGGCTTTTTCATCGAATTGCTTATCCCGGAATTCCGGAACGATGAGTTTGGCATCCGGTTTGAAGCGCAACGCGGCATTGGAAACCGTCAGCACATTTTTCCGGCGTTCCCGGATGAATTTGACATTGGCGGTCAGATAGGGAATAAGTTTGCCGTCGGAGTTGTCGGTGGTAACTTCAACGATGTAAGTGACCACATTCTGGGACATCGTGGCATTGAGGCGCACTTTTTTGACCTTGCCTTCAAAAACCATACCGGGGAATGTATCAATGGTAAATTCCGCAGCCATATCCGGGCGGATGTGACTGATATCGGCCTCATTGACTGAAACCCAGACTTCCATCTTTTTCAAATCTTTGGCGATCAGGAAAATACTGGATGCGCTCATGCTGGAAACCACCGTCTGTCCGAGGCTGACCCGGCGGTCGATGATAATGCCGTCCACCGGAGCGGTGATGGCGCAGTAATCGAGGTTGCGGCGGGCCTTGATCAATTCAGCGGCGGTGATTTTGAGTTGTGCTTCTGAATATTTCAAATCGGAGTGCGCTCCTGCCAGAGCGGCTTCGGCACGTTTTTTATCGGCCTGGGCTTTAGCGACTCCGGCGAGGGAATTTTCCAATGCGGCATTGGCGCGGGCAACTGCGGCTTTGGCGTTGGCAAGTTCCGCTTCGGAGCGTTTTTTATCTGCCATAGTGCGCTCCACTTCGGCTTTAGCGTTATCCAGATTGCTTTGGGCGCGGATGATTTCGGCTTCGCAGCGTTTGATTTCTGCCTCGGCTTTGGCGACATCGGCAGTGCTTTTATCCAGACCGGTGCGGGCGGAAGCGAGGGAGGCGGCGGCGGAATCCCGGTTGGCTTTGGAATTTGCCAGCTCGGCTTGCGCAGAAGCGATGGAGGCTTTTGCGGACACAAATTCAGCATAATAAGAGTCGTAATCACTGTTGGACATGGCTTTTTGACGGCGCAGCACCTGGGCGCGTTCCCAGTCATTTTTGGCGAGAGTGAATTTAGCTTCGCTCTGATCGCAAGCGGCTTGCGCGGAGATGATCCGGGCTTCGGCGGAAGCGACGGATGCCTGTGCCGAAGCGATCGAAGCTTTGGCGGCATCCACCGCCGTTTTGCTGGCGGCAAGCGATGCCGCTGCCGAATCCCGGGTCGCTTTTGCAGAAGTGATCGCCGCTTCATTGGAAGCGATCGCGATCTGCGCTTTACGTACATTCACCCCGGCGGAAACCACCGATGCTTCGGCAGAATCCTGTGCGGCCCGGGCGGAAGCAAGCGATGCTTTGGCAGAAGTCACATCGGCATTCGCCTGACGGATGGAAACATCGGCGGCAACAACCGATGCTTCAGCGGAAGCGATCACAGATTTTGCCGAAACGATGGAGGATTCCGCCTGGATCTGACGGGCTTCCGCTTCGTCCAGCGCCGCTTTGTAAAGCACATCGTCGATCTGGGCAAGCAGCGTACCGGCTTTGACGTAAGAGCGGTAATCCACCGGATTGCCGTCGCTGTCCTTGCCGAAAGCCATGATCTTGCCGGACACCTGCGCACCGACGTTGATCAGCTCCTCCGGTTCGACCGTTCCTGAAGCACTGATCGAAGAGGTGAGATCTTCAAGTGTCACTGTCTCTGTTTTGAAAGATATTTCGGTTTTATCCTTGTAAAAAGCTTTATATCCCCACCATGATCCGCCGGCGATAATGATGACAACTGCCAGCGGCACGAGCAATTTGAGTGCATTTTTCATAAAAATAAAAGATCCCCTTGCTTTATTATTTTATTACAGTTACAGTGTACACTTGGTATAACGCAAAAAAAACGGTAATTATTTTATATTTTTCTGCAAAAATCACGATCAGTTTGATAAAATACCATGGAAACGACATTTTTCAAGCGGAAAGACGGTAAAACCGCCGCAAAATACCCGCGTTGCCAAAACAGTTGCGGTTCCACACAAATTTTCCCCGCAGTTTTACCGCAGAAAACCACGGTTGCGATTGAAAATCAACCGTTTTTGCTGTATATTATGAGAATATCCAAAAAAAACAGGAGAAACAAAAAAGTGAATACATTGTACCTGCCATCAACGCTGGCTGCAGCAGGAGCAGCCGCGGCATGGCTGTCCGGCAGATGGCCCAAAGCGGCAACCTCATGCGGCTTGCTCTCTGTCACCGCCGGAATGATTTTCGGAATCGTGGATATGATCCTGCGAACCAAAAACGGCATCCCTCTTACCGCATCCGACATCTTTGCCCTGCCGGTCATGATCCTGACACTGGCGGCGGCGATCCATTCAGTGGGCTATCTGAAAGGTCACGGTGATGAACGCAGCGGCAGTTACTGGTGTTTTTTCAACCTGACGGCAGCGGCGATGCTGACGGTGGTTTTTGCCGGATCGGCATACACCTTTTTGCTGGCGTGGGAGGTCATGGGAGCGGCAAGTTTTGCCCTCGTGCTGTTTGACCGCCACAATGAAAATTCCAGTCGGGCCGGCTGGATCTACATGATCGCCTGTCATGCCGGAGCGGCATTTCTGATATTGCTCTTTTTCTTCCCGTACACGCCGGGATGGATGTTTCTGCTGGCGCTGCTGGGATTCGGGTTGAAGATCGGTTTCCCGCTGCTCCACGTCTGGCTGCCGGAAGCGCACCCGGCGGCGCCCGCCCCGGTTTCCGCGCTGATGTCCGGAGCGATGATCGAACTGGGCTTCTACGGAATTTTCCGGTTCGGCATTCAAATGACCGGCGACTTTGCCCTCTACGGCTGGGTACTGCTGGGGCTGGGGATGATCTCCGCTCCGGCGGGGATCATCTTTGCTCTGGCGCAGAAAAACCTGAAAAAACTGCTGGCCTACTCCAGTATCGAAAATATGGGAATTTTAAGTTGTGCCGCCGGATTCGCTTTTCTGGGAGTGGCATATCAGCTCCCGGCAATGACCGTGGCGGGGGTTTGCGGTTTTCTGGTGCATCTTTTCAACCATGCTCTTTTCAAAGGCGGACTTTTTCTGGGTGCAGGTTCAGTCTACAAGGCGACCGGCACGCTGGATATGGATCAGATGGGCGGACTGCTCAAACGGATGCCCGGTACCGGAAGTTACTTCATTCTGCACGCGCTGGGATTGTGCGGCTTGCCGCCGTTTGCCGGATTCGCCGGAGAATTTCTCATCTACTATGCGGCATTTACCGGACTGTGCAGCGGATATGCACCGCTGATGTGGATTTCCCTGGCGGCACTGGTGCTGCTGGCGCTGACCGGCGGTCTGGCGGCAGCGGCATTTGCCAAAGTCATCGGCACCGCGTTCTGCGGTGAACCACGCAGCGAAGCCGCTGAAAAAGCGCAGGAAGTTCCGTCATTCATGAATCTGGTCATATTCGTTCTGTTTCTGACCGGCTGTCTGATGCTCTTTCTGATTCCTTACGGCATCGAAAAAACCGGCGGATATCTGATGCCGGATTACGAAACTCAATATATGGAACTTGCCGGTATTACGGCATCGATCGGAGCGGTTTCCTTTATCGCCAGCGTGCTGACGGGAATATTCATCATACTGCGGGTGTACGGCTGCAGAAAACAGGAACGGATCGCCCTCACCTGGGATTGCGGTTATGCAAAACCGTCGGCAAAAATGGCATATACGGCTACCTCTTTCACGGCGACCATGGTGGATTTTTTCAGTTTCCTCCTGCGCCCGCGCAAGAAGGTCACACCGCCGCAGGGAATATTCTCCGGAACCGCAGAGTATGATGAAAATATCGAAGATGCCGGTTTACGCACCTGGTGGACACCGGTATTCAAATTTTTCACCTTTACCGCCGACAAGATCCACCAACTGCAGTCCGGAAGTCTGCATTTTTATCTGCTGGTGATCGTCCTGACTCTGCTGGGTATGATCATCTTTGCCGTGAAAGGAGGCAACTGATCATGGATAACACCCTTATTCGTCACATATCCGCATTGGCGGCGGCACTCTTTTTCGCTCCGCTGCTGCCGGGTATCATCAATAAAGTCAAAGCCTTTTTCGCCGGCAGGAAAGGTCCGCGGCTGATCCAGTTGTACTTTGACCTGGCGAAACTGCTGAAAAAAGAGGTGATCGTCTCCCGAAGCAGCGGCGGGATCATCCGTATCGCTCCGTCAGTGATTCTGGCATTTACCATCACCGCCGCCGCACTGCTGCCGATGGGCGGAGCGGCATCACCTGCCGGATTTGCCGGAGATGCGCTGTTGTTCTTTTACCTGCTGGGCACCTGCCGGATCTTTTCGGTGCTGGCGGCAATGGATACGGCATCGAGTTTTGAAGGTATGGGCAGTGCCAGAGAGGTATTCTTCTCGGCGTTGGCGGAAGTGGCAGTATTTACGGTGCTGGCATTTCTGGCGCTCTCCGCAAATTCGCTGAAACTTGCTCAAATGCTCTGCTCGCAGGGGGTGGATTCATGGATGAATTTCACACCGGTACTGATGACGGCACTGGCGATGTTTCTGGTACTGCTGGCGGAAAACTGCCGGGTGCCGTTCGACGATCCGGAGACCCACCTGGAATTGACCATGATCCACGAAGCGATGATCCTGGATTATTCCGGAACGGATCTGGCGGCGATTTTGTACGCCTCCTCGTTGAAACTCTGGATCTTTGCCGCATTCATCACCTCGCTGCTGATCCCGCCCGGAGTCTTTGCCGTCTGGCAGGAAACCGCACTCTTTTTCGCAGGGATCATCGCAATAGCGGTATTGACCGGCATCGTTGAATCGTCCATGGCACGTTTCCGTTTCCTGAAAGTCCCTTCACTGCTGATCGCCGCCGCCATCATGCCGGTACTGGCGCTGCTGTTTGTTATCTTTTTCCTCAATGGGGGTGTACAATGAATCAATTCAATGAACTTCTGCTGGCAGTATTTCTGTTGAGCTGTCTGATGCTGGCGATCTCCAGCCGTCTGCTGCACTGCATCCGCTATGCGGCACTGCAGGGGATCGTCCTGGGGATATTGCCGCTGACGCTGGCGCAGGGACATTTTGAAGGATCTCTGGTCATGGCGCTGGTCAATTTACTGGTCAAAGGTATCGGCTTGCCGCTGCTGATCTGCCGGGCAATGCACAAAGCGGGGATCAACCGGGAACTGGAACCGATCGCCGGATATACCGTTTCGGCATTGACGGTCATGCTGGCGGCATTGGCAAGTTTCTGGTTCGCCGGGAAACTGACCCTGCCTGCCGGAGCATCGGAAGCCGCAGGATTCGCCGTGCCGGTGGCATTCACCACAGTGCTGACGGGATTATTCATCGTCATCGCCCGTAAAAAAGCCCTGACCCAAATCATCGGATTTCTGATTTTTGAGAACGGCATCACCCTTTTCGGGGCGGCGGTCATGCGGGAACACCCCGTGATCGTGGAACTGGGCATCCTGCTGGATGTGCTGGTACTGGTCTTTATCATGGGGATCGCCATCAATCAGATCAACCGGGAATTTTCCCATATCGATTCCGACCGGCTCAATCAGCTCGATGATATTTCAGAAAACACAGAGGTGGTAAAATGATCATACTTGCCATATTGCTGATGCCGCTGATTTCCGCACTGGCGGTTTATCTGCTCAAAAAGGATGCATTCAGCCGTATCGTACCGGTTTTTGCCGGGGCGGTCAATGCGGTACTTTGCGGATTGCTGGCTTACATGCCGGAAACTTTGCATCTTACCGGGACGTTGAGTCTGAAAGTTGACCGGAACGGATTTCTGATCCTGGCAATCACGGATATGCTCTTTCTACTGACTTCGCTGCATTTGTACTCGTGGCAGAAGGAAGATGCGAAAAAATCCACCGGACATCAGGGGATGAAATACTCCTCATTTGCGGCATTGCTGCTGCTGTTTTTCTTCACAATGACCCTGACCGCGCTGGTGCAGGATTTCGGGATGCTCTGGGTGGCGGTGGAAGCCACGACTCTGGCAAGTGCGCCATTGATCAATTTTCACCGGGGCAAGGGATCACTGGAAGCGATGTGGAAATATCTGCTGATCTGCTCGATCGGTATCGGCGTTGCACTTTTCGGCACGATGCTGCTGGCGGCATCGCTCAATGATCCCCATGCCGGACTGGGTTTTACGCAGGTAAAAATGCTGGCAAAAAGCAATTGCGATATCATCTGGTTCAAGCTGGGTTTTGTCCTGTGCTTTGCCGGATATGCGCTGAAAATGGGTCTGGCGCCATTCCACACCTGGCTGCCGGATGCTCACAGCGAAGCTCCGGCACCGGTATCGGCACTGCTTTCCGGCAGTTTGCTCAACTGCGCACTTCTGGCGATCCTGCGGCTGCTGGATACAGTTCCTCCGGAATTATCGGGATTTGCTGCGGGCAATCTCAAATTTCTGGGATTTTTCTCACTGGCAGTTGCGGCATTTTTCATCATCCATCAAAAAGATTTCAAACGGATGCTTGCCTACTCCAGTGTGGAACACATGGGGCTGATCATACTGTTTATGGCTTACGGTATTGCCAATGCCGGGATGGTGCATGTAATGACCCATTCGCTGACCAAAATGGCGCTCTTTCTGGTTGCCGGAAACATTCTGTTGAGTTACGGCACCCGTTCGGTCGATCAGGTGCGCGGTCTGTTTGACCGGCTGCCGCGGAACGGCGCACTGTGGATATTCGGATTGCTGCTGATCTGCGGCACTCCGCCGTCACCGCTCTTTTTCACAGAAATCTCACTGGTCTGGCGTGCCGGATATTTTGAAGGTGCGGTGATACTGCTTTTACTGCTGATAATTTTCTGCGGCATGGCGGCACGGATGTTGAAAATGACCGCTCCCGCCGGAGAAAAACCGGCACTTGACCGGGAAACCGATAAACTTGCCAAAGTTCCCTTTGGCGCAATGACACTGATCACCTTGCTGGGAATCTTCATCGGTGCGGCGTGGATCATTAACGGGGTGCAAAAATGAATAAAAATTATCTGTTGCTGAAAAATGCGTCAGCGGTTCCCTTTGGATCGATACCGCTTCTGCCGGAAAGTGAATTTGATGCGGTCTGCCTGAAGTCCGTCCGCGAAGAAAAGTGCCGGATCGCCGCCTTTTTCGCCGTTCCCCGGGCGGAGGAAAATTTCCTGATTGCCATATTCATCGACCCGGCGGCAAAAGCTCTGCGGGTACTGCGCTGTGCTGTCAGAGAAAAATTCACTTCACTGACGGCGCACTATGCCGGATTCAACCGTTTTGAAAGAGACATTTGGGAGAGTTCCGGTCTGGAACCGGTCGGACACCCCAACCTGAAACCGCTGCGTTTCCCTGCCGGGAACATCGGCGAAATGGATTTTTTCACCATGAATGGCGGTGCGGTCCACGAAGTGGCAGTCGGTCCCGTCCATGCCGGTGTGATCGAACCTGGACACTTCCGTTTTGAATGCATGGGTGAAACCGTCTATTCGCTGGAAATTTCGCTTGGCTATCAGCATCGCGGCGTGGAAAAAATGCTTACAGGCGGCCCGGATAAAAAGATGGCGCATCTGATCGAATCTGCCGCCGGAGATTCTTCCATCGCCGCCGCATTGAACCGCTGCCGGATGATCGAAGGTGCCGCCGGTACTGAAATTCCGGAAAAAGTGGTCATCCTGCGGAGGATCGCTCTGGAACTGGAACGCTGTGCCAATCACATCGGCGACCTCGGTGCGCTGGCAGGTGATGTGGCATTTCTGCCGACGGCAAGTTTCTGCGGCAGGATCAGAGGCGAATATCTGAATATGACCGCTGAATTGTGCGGCAACCGTTTCGGCAGGAACTTCATTGTTCCGGGCTCCTTGCGCTATCCGGTTTCTGCGGAAAAGGTGGCGAAACTGCAAACGTGGCTGGAAAAAGTTTCCGCCGAATTGTGGAACGCGCTGGAACTGATGTTCAACTCCCCGACGGTGCTTGACCGTCTGGAAAACACCGGCACGGTAACACCTGAAACCGCCGGCAAATTGGGTTTGGTCGGCGTTGCCGCCAGAGCCAGCGGATTGAATGTCGATTCCCGTACCGATCTGGGAGAAACTTATATCGCTCCGGCATGCGGCAAATACACCGGCGATGTTCTTTCCAGAGCCAAAGTGCGCTATGAAGAACTCAAACACTCTCACGACTATCTGCGCATGGCACTTCTGCAGATCCGCGACGGCGTTGAGATCCCTGCTGAAGTGCCGGAGATCCTGCCGCCGGAGGTGCTGACCGTTTCCGTGACCGAAGCGTGGCGCGGAGAATTGTGCCATGCGGCAGTGACCGGAAGCGACGGCAAAATCGCGCTTTACAAGATCATCGATCCATCCATGCACAACTGGGAAGGCTTGGCAATGGCATTGCGCAATGAAGAGATCGCCCACTTCCCGATCTGCAATAAAAGTTTCAACCTCTCGTACTGCGGGCATGACCTTTGAGGAGAAAATATCATGTGGAATTCACTAAAAGCCAGATTGCGTCAGGGACACCGTACCGGTAAATTTCCGTATCAGGCTCCGGCACTGCCGGAACATTTCCAGGGCCGCCCCGAAATCGTTTCCGAAAAATGCTGTGCCTGCGGCAAATGTACCGCTGTTTGTCCGACTGATGCGGTTACCGTCGCCCCCGGTGCAGTAAGCATTGATACCGGCAAATGTATTTTCTGCGGCAAATGTGCCGCAATCTGCTCCGGGCAAGCCATAAAATACGGCAGAGAGTACCGGCTCGGTGCTATGACCAGAGAAAATCTGATCGCCAGCGACGGCATCTGGGAACCGGAACGGCCGACAGACCGGAAGTTTTTGAAATTCTGCGGCAATTCGCTGAAAATCCGGCAGGTCTCCGCCGGAGGTTGTGCCGCCTGCGAATTGGACTTCAACGTGCTTAACACTCTGGCATGGGATATGGGACGTTTCGGCATTCAGGTCGTGGCATCCCCGCGCCATGCGGACTGCATTCTGGTCACCGGTCCGGTGAGCGAAAATATGCTGCTCGCTCTGAAAAAAAGTTATGAAGCAGCTCCCCGGCCGGTCTGGGTGATCGCCTGCGGCAGCTGTGCGATTTCCGGCGGCATCTATGCCGGCAGTCCCGTCTGTCACGACGGCGTGGAAAAGATTTTGAAGCCGGATCTCTACGTTCCCGGCTGTCCGCCTCATCCGGCAACTTTGCTGGAAGGCATTTTGCGGCTGATGAATAAAAAATTTTGAAAGGGATGGGTAACTGATGAGCAAAGAAAGTAATAAAGAAACATTGAAAGCAAAAAATCCAGCTGCCCCGAAAGAGGGTTTTTCCAGCCGCATCGGTTTTGTTCTTGCCGCCGCCGGTTCAGCAGTCGGTCTGGGCAATATCTGGCGTTTTCCCTATCTGACGGCGAAGTACGGCGGTGGAATATTTCTGCTGACCTATCTGATTTTGATGTTGACATTCGGTTATGCGCTGCTGATTTCAGAAAACTGCATCGGCAGAATGACCGGCAACAGTCCCATTGGAGCATTCCGCAAACTTTGTGCCGGTAAAAAGTTGGGCAGAGCCATCCTGCCCGGCGGCTGGATCAATGCGCTGGTGCCGATGATCATTCTGCCATACTACTGTGTTATCGGCGGCTGGGTAACCAAATATACGGCGGCCTTTTTCTGGGAACCGGTGGCAAATTTTCAGGAGGAAAAATTTTCAGCCGAGTATTTTACCGATTTTATTTCCTCCACTTGGGAACCGATCATCTTTTTCGCGGTTTTTATTCTTATTACTGCGCTGGTAGTCTGTTTCGGAGTGGAAAAGGGGATTGAACGCTGCAGCAAAATTCTGATGCCATCGCTTATTTTGCTGATAGTCGGCATTTGTGTCTACTGTCTGTTTCTGCCGGGAGCAAAAAACGGGCTGATCTATTACCTCAAGCCGGATTTCGCCAAATTCAGTTACATGACCGTGGTCGAAGCGATGGGACAACTGTTTTTCTCACTCTCGATCGCCATGGGAATCATGATCACTTACGGTTCCTATATGAGAAAAGAGGATGATCTGGTTTCCAGTGTCAATCATGTGGAACTTTTTGATACGGCGGTATCGTTCCTTGCCGGATTGATGATCATTCCGGCGGTGGTGGCATTCGGCGGAGAAGAAGCTGCCGGCAATGCCGGACCGGGGCTGATATTTGTAATCATGCCGCAGGTTTTCGCCAGTTTCACCGGCGGTCAAATTGTGGGAGCACTTTTCTTTGTGCTGGTCCTCTTTGCGGCGGCGACCAGTGCCGTTTCATTGCTGGAAACCAATGTCCACACGCTTATGCAGGAGTTAAAAATCCCCCGTATCCGGGCGTTGATCTACTGTATTTCTGAAGTGTTGATCATCGGCATAACCACCGTGCTGGGCTACAGCGTGTTAAAATTTGTTCACCCGTTGAAATTCATCAACAAATTTAAAGGCATGGATATTCTTGATTCTCTGGATTTCATCAGCAACAGCGTGCTGATGCCCATCGGAGCGATCTACACCACACTGCTGGTACTTATGATCGTGGGATTGAACAATATCTGTTCGGAAATCAAAACTTCCGGCAAACCGTGGCGGCGTGAATTCGTTTACCGGTTCTGCATGACGGTGATCGTCATTCCCTGTCTGCTGATCGTACTGCTCAATGCCACCGGACTGCTGCATTGACAGCCGCCGGATCGCGGACGATTATCCTGAATTTGTGAAACTTGCATTCAAGCATCGTTGATTGGGTTAATCGCAGAGCATAAAAAACTGCGAAATGGAACAATGGATGCATTCAGAACGTGATTGGCTTGCCATTTTACTGTAAAAAAACGGTTTGCAACTGAAAATCATTATGCACTTCTGCTGCAAACCGTTGATGAGATATTTTTCACTCAAGCTTCCGGCGATGATATCCCGGCGACTTGCCCGGAGACAACTTTGCCGTTTACTTCGCACTCCAAAAGCGAACCTGGTTCCACCGGACAGGCGGCATCCACGATGCACAACACCCGGGCGGCTCCGGCAGACGGACAAAATGCGCCGCTGCTGACCACCCCGACAGCAATATCCCCGGGAAGTTTGACCACCGTCCCGGCTGCCGCCGGATGACGATCCAAAGTCAGCAAAATGATCTTGCGGGCAGCCTCGCCGGTGGATAATGCCGCTTTGCCGGCAAATTCCCGGCTCATATCGGTTGCCAATCCGCACTCCTGCGGCAGCATATCCGGCAGGATATCGGTATTGAGTTCCGGGATACCGCTCTCGATACGCAGACTTTCCCACGCGCCCAATCCGGCGGGTTCAACTCCGGCGATACGGTAGAGCGCACCGTAAACTTCGGCGGCATTTTCGCCATTGAAACAGAGATCGACCGCCGTTTCACCGAAACGGTCATGCCCGATGGCGATACAGCGGAAAGTGTCATTTTCATCATCACGGAGCGTTATCATCTGCCAACTGCCGTTTTCCGGCACATTTTCCGCCCCGGCAGCCGTCAAAACCTCTTGACACTTACTGCCGGCGACCGTCAGCACCGCCATTGCCTGTGACAGCTCTCTGATTTCCAGAATGGCGGAGATCGTTTTCACCAGCTGATCGGCATCCTTATCGGCACAACGTTTGGACAACAGCAGCAGCAGATCATTTTCCTGCATCCGGCACATCGTAAAAATGGTTCCGACGGTACCATCTTCGCGGAGCAGAATATTATCCATCGCTTTGCCGACAGAGAGCTGCTGACAGGTGAAAAAGGTCAGTTTATCAAGTTTCTTTAGCGCATCTTTGCCGGAAATCTGAAAACATCTCGTGCCGCTCATGTCAAAAACAGCAGCCCCATTGCGGGTGTGCCGGTGTTCCGCCACGCTCCCGCCGGGATAAAACAGCGGCACACTCCATCTGCCGCAGGGAACCATTTTAGCGTCAAGTTCCCGGTGGATCTCATCGAAAAAGCCCTTTTCAGCCATATTTTCCGTTCTCCGTCAACGGTGTTTGTCCGCCCAGCAAAATAATGCATACAGCACGATCAGCAAACCACCGGCGATTAAAAGCAGATTTCCGGAACTTCCGGAAGCACGTTTGACCGCTCCGGCGTAAAGCAATATTGCTCCGGCAGCGACCGCCGCCGCCGAAACCACCGCTTTCACCGCCGCTTTAAGTCCGGTACCCCAGGGGTTCTTTCGATCCGCTGCCATAGTCATGGGCGGTTCATCCGAGCGTTTCATGGCGCAGTACACCATCTGTGCCGCCATTTTTTCCATGGAGATCCCGGCGTGGCGCGCCGCTTTAGGAACCAGACTGTGATCGGTATTTCCGGGCAGCGAGTTGCCTTCCAGCACCCTCGGCACGCCGTCGGCATCGACGATGAAATCCACCCGCAGGATATCCCGGCATCCGGCAGCGTGGTAAAACTTCAACGCATACTCTTTTGCCAGTTTGATCACATTTTCCGGCAATGAACGCGGCGGACAGAAATACTCCGTCTGACCGTTATTGTAAACATATTTGGCATCCCAGTCATAAAATCCGGACGGCGAAACGATCTCGATGGCTTCCAATGCCGTTGCATTGATGACCGGCACGGTGATTTCCGCACCCTGCACGAATTGTTCGACCAGCAATTCATCGGCGAACTTGAATTCTTCATCCAATGCACTCTCCCACTCATCAATGGAATTAACCCGCACGATACCGACCGTGGAGCCTTCACACGGAGCTTTGAGCATCACCGGAAAGGTCAGATCCGCCGGGAATTCCCGATGCTGGCGGGAAACCACCGCCCACGGCGCCGTCGGCAAAGCGATCTTTTCCAACAATCTTTTGGTGGCGATCTTATCCATCACCAGCTGACTGGATGCTGAACCGGAACCGACAAAGCGCAATCCGGCTTTTTCCAGCATTTTCTGCAAAGTTCCGTCCTCTCCGAATCCGCCATGCAAGACCGGATAAACCACATCAGCCTGACGCATCACCTCGGTGATCTCACAATTACGGATATCGCTGTTGTCAACTTTGAATCCGGCATTGCGCAATGCCCGGGAAACCGCTTCGCCGCTTTTCAGCGAAACTTCCCGCTCACTGCTCACCCCGCCGCAAAGCAGATTCACCCGGGGTGCCGGAGTGTCAACTTCGATCAGCTCCGCCAGTTCCGGATTAACCGGAATGATCTCCGGCGTAAGATAGAACCCGTGACGGTCACTGACTGCCCGGCGGATGATGCGGATCAATTCCAGATAGTCCGCTTCAGAAGCATCCCCGATATTCAGCACATAATTGGCATGTTTTTCACTGACGACCAGATCACCGACCCGCAATCCGCGCAATCCGCACTGGTCGATCAGTTTGCCCGCCGGATCCAGATCGGAAATATTGCGGAACGCACATCCGGCGGTCCTGCCGGACGGTTCACGTTTCCGGCGCCGGTCGGCTTCCAGACAAATCTCTTCCTCCTCCAAAGCGACATGACTGGAACGCAGCGTCAATACCGCTTCGGTAATAACCACATTTTCCGGAATGGTGCTGCAGCGGTAAAACCACTGGATATCATCTTTAACGGCATGATACGGTTTACCATTGGCATACACGCCGTACACTTCGGTGACAAGTGAGCCGATTTCCACCCCATTGGCACCGGCATTCATCCGCAAAGCGCCACCGACACTGCCGGGGATTCCCGACAAAGGTGCAAGTCCGCCCAGACCGGCTTTGCCGCACAACGATGCCAGCAGCGGCAATTTGGCATACGCGCCGCACCGGACAGAATTGCCGTCAATGGCGATTTTGGAAAAACTTTTGCCGGACAGCCGGATACCCACCATTTTGCAGGGGGTGTCGCTGCCGACCAGATTGGTTCCGGCACCAAACAGGAACCAGGGCACCCGTTTGTGATCGAGCAGTTTAAGCAAACCAGTAAGCTGTTCAACATCATCAGGTTCCGCCAGCACCGGAAACACCGCAGAACCGACTCCCAGCGAAGTCAACTCTTTATAGGTCAGATCCGGGGAAATTTTCAACTCCGGGATCTCCCGGCGCAACATACTGATAATGTGATTCATTTTTTCACCTGATAAACTTTTTCCGCATCAAATACAGCTTTTTCGACTTCACCAAGTTCCTCACCGTCGATCCGGCGGTAAAAACAACTGCGGTGGCCGGTGTGACATGCTCCCGGACCTGCCTGTTCAACTTTGAATATCACGGTGTCCAGATCGCAATCCACTAAAATGGCCCGGATCTTTTGCAAATGTCCGCTGGATTCGCCCTTTTTCCACAACTTACCGCGGCTGCGGGAAAAATATGTGGCATATCCGGACTTGAGCGTTTCCTCCCAAGATTCAGGTGAAATATACGCCAGCATCAGCACTTCATTGCTCTGATGATCCTGCGCGATTGCCGGGATCAGACCGCCGCTTTTTTCGAAATCCAGTTCGACCATTTTACCGCTCCGGAATTCACAGTGCGCTGTCAAGCTGATCCTGCACATCGTGCAGAGCTTTAACTCCCGCTGCCATACCGTCAACATGGCGGAATACCGCAGTACCGGCGACCAGCACATTGGCTCCGCATCCGGCGACTTGGGCGGCATTTTTACCGCTGATGCCGCCGTCAACTTCGATATGGCACTTGAGATTGCGCTTGATGATCTCTTTGCGGAATGCGGCGATCTTGGGCAGCTGATCCGCCATGAAACTCTGTCCGCCGAAACCGGGTTCAACAGTCATGACCAGGATCATTTCCAGCTGTTCCAGATAGGGAAAAAGTGCTTCCGCCGGAGTTCCGGGGCGCAGTGACATACCGGCAGTACAGCCGTGACTGTGGATACATTCGATGGTTTTGAGCGGTCATCGGAACTTTCCACGTGAAATGTGATATGATCCGCACCGGCTTTGACAAATGCCGGAGTGTAAAAAAGCGGACGGTCGATCATCAAATGCACATCAAAAAGCGCATTGTTCCGTTTGCGCAAAGAAGTTATCACCGGCACTCCGAAAGAGATATTAGGTACCATTTTGCCATCCATCACATCCAGATGGAGCATTTCCGCACCGGCGGCAACCACCTCGTCACACTCTCTGCCCAATTCGCAAAAATCGGCAGCGAGGATCGACGGGGAAACCAATATTTTATTTTGAGGGAAGTTTCTGATATCCTGCGGCATAATATATATTCCTTTCTTTATAAATACGTTGTCACATCAGTTTCCGGCGTTTCAAGTGAAATTCCCACGCCTGACGGCGGCGGACCTTGCGGACAAACAGTTCCGCATTTTTCCACGTCAGCCGGTCACCGACTTTGACCTGTTTCCCAAGTTCTCTGCCGAACCATGATGAAACTGATTCGGCACGGCGCGGCAGATCCAACTGGGTATCACGCACCAGCTGCGACAGCGGCACTCCGCCGCCGACGACCCAGAGATTTTCACCCGGAGCATAAAAGGTACGGGGCAGCGGATCGAATTCATCATCCAGATCCCCGATAAGTTCTTCGACGATATCTTCCAGTGTGACCAAACCGCAAGTTTTTCCGGAAACGACATTCCGCACGATCGTCATGTGACAGTGCTGGGCGGCAAACATTTCCAGCAGTTTGGATGCAGTATCATCCGAATCGGCAAAGGCGATCGGCCGCATGATGTCGGATACTTTCATATCCCCCTTGCCATGCTGGACCGCCAGAATGATCTCTTTGATATTGACATAACCTGGTACCCGGCTGCGGTCACCCTCGATACAAAGCGGATAGCGGGTGTGGAAATCATCTCCGGTGGCATTGATGGCATCATCCAGTGACATATCCGCATCCAGAAATGAAACATCTTCCAGAGCGATCATCACCTCTTCGGCACTCTTTTCCGATAACGAAGGAACCATCCGGATGATCCGTTCCTGACGGCTGGAAATGACCTGATTGCTCCGTGCCATTGCCGCCAAGGCGGAAATCTCTTCCGCAGCAGTGGGCCGGGCAGGCGCATGACCCTCAAAAGGATGATTGATCAGTTTGGTCAATTTGATCAACGGTGCCAGTATTACAGAGGCGATCTGCAGCGGACGCGCCGCCACCACCAGCACCCGGGAATTGAACCGGACACCTAAAGTTTTGGGCAGCAATTCCGTATACTGCACCATCACCAGCGTGAAAATCAACGAAAAAATCCCCATGTAACTGCCGTAACCGAGTTCCGCAAAACTGGCACCGGAAACAGCTGCGCCGATCGTATGCGCCGCCGTATTGAGGATCAATATCACGGCAAGAGGTTTATCTATTTCCCGCTTGAGATTTTGAACTATATTGCCGACAGACGGATTTTTCTGCCGCAATTCTGCGATTTGACTGGGGGTGATGCTTAAAATCGCCGCTTCCATAAGCGAACAGATATGAGAAACGATCAATGCGCATCCCAAACTGATAGAAAATACCACCCAAATTCCGGCACGGGCTGAAAGCACCCCGAATAAAAAGTAATCCTCCACTTTATTTCCCCAAAAAACTTACTTCACACCATCAATCGTGTGCGAACATCTTTAATGCTGAAAAACTTTTGACCGTCCCGGCTCCAGCACTTCTGCCGGAACGTTTGATAAAGACAACGGAACCAGATTAAAAGATCACATCGTTGTCTCCTTTTTTACAAAAGTTGTCCCCAGCGGATTGCGGCGATTCTCCTGTTTCCAGAGTTGACTGCCGGAAACAGCATCAGACTTCTGTTCCGATGCCTGATCCGCCCTTTCGGCTTCAATTTCCGCTTCGAGAATATTCACCATTGCCGGCGGCAGATATCTGCGCATATTTTCCAGTACCCCATTTTTGATCTGATTGTAGGGCAAAAGCGTATTGCGTTTGACATCTTTATTCTTTTCACTGTAACTGCGGTGGATGTATCTGGCAAGTCTTTCATTGGCGACCGCCGATTCACGATTGCCGTAAATCAGATAGATGAGCGAACGCTGGATCAGACCGCTGATAACGGCACTGGCCTTTTTCACATCGGCATCCCGGACATCTTCGGCGTATTCGATCATCACGAATTCATCCAGATTGCGGCCGCGCTCTCTGGTAACTCCGTCGATCTGTTTCAACCGGTCATAAAATTCCTGCGCTTTGGATATATTTCCATAGATGTAGATCAGCGGAATGGCATCTTTAAGATAGTTGATCTTGGCACTGTAGAAACTCATACCGGCACCGCTGCCGGAGAAGTCCTCTTCTGCCTGCTCAAAGGCTTCATACGCTGAATCTGCCAGATTCAGATTCGGAACGACCTGAATAGCATCGTAATTGTCACCGAGCGTCAGGATCCTGCCGCTTTTGAATGCCGCCTGCAGACCATTGGAAACGATACGGGTACAGTTGATATCCGGCTGCAGTCCCTTTTCCAGACTTTTTTCCACGCCGACAGTTGCCCAGTAGATCGCCTGTGATTCGGGTACGCGCCAATCCATTTTACCATATCTGCGATCGATTTCGACCATCCGGCGCGGATCGAGTTTCAACTTATTGCGAAGCAGTTCCGCCCGGAAAAACGCATCCAGACTGTCGAACTCCGCCTGCGTGAGATAGAGACGCAGAGAATCCGGCAAGGCGGCTTTGACCGGTGTCCGGAAAGCGACGAAAAGCTCATCGTAACTGTTGTATCCGGCTTTTTTCACCTTTTCCCAGAATTGCGAATCTTCCGGAAACTTTTTCAGAAACGCCTCTTTACTTTCCGGAGCAGCAGCAAGCAGTTCCCAGTTGGGCGTGGTACTGCCCAGAATATTGGTCATCTGTGTCGCCATCTGATTCTTATAATACAAGTTGGCATCGTCCATCAGATTGCCGAGTTTATGCAGATAGATCCACGACAACTCCCGGTAGATCATCGGATCATCCGGATTGTACAGCATGGCTTTGTCCCGGATCAGATTGATACCTTCGTTGACCCAGTACCAGCGATCTTCGTAATTGGAACTGGTTACGGAGATATTGTACGCCAGATTCCACGCCAGATATGCGGTTCCGGCAGAATAGTTGGGCTGCAAGTCCGTGATCCACCGTGCCAGCTGAACCATTTCAAAGTAGTTCTTTTTGCCCTTGAGCATCTCTGAACGCAGCCACAGCACGTCGGCAAGCAATCCCCGGAAACTTCCCAGAGCGACCGTCGTAAATACCACCGCCGGCGGCGCATCATTCACCGCCCCGGTAAAACGCAACTTGTTCTCGTTGATAACGTTATCCATCCGGTATTCCATCTGCCGGATACCGAAAAGCGCCCCGGCTGTGAC
The DNA here is from genome assembly GCA_015061495.1 of Lentisphaerota bacterium. GTDB lineage: Bacteria > Verrucomicrobiota > Lentisphaeria > Victivallales > Victivallaceae > UBA1784. Next base: position 13,636 of record SUWL01000004.1, on the reverse strand, counting down.
CAGCAGCAGCACCAGAATCAAAGTCGTATTGCGGAATCTGTTCATTTTCTCACCGCCGATCCCATTTCACGCCGCCAGTAGAGCCAGATGCCGAAAACGAACAACGGCACTCCGCGCAGCAGGAAATATTTGTAAAACAATTCACCGATAAAGGCAAATTCGATCAGATCCCCTCCGGAAAGCAGATCCGTCACATCGAAATGCTGCAGCGGTATCACGATCAGCAACAGCATTTGAGCCAAACTCTGTCCCATTTTATCCCATGCCGATTCCGTGAAAAATGACGGATCGGTAAGCACCATGGACAACGCACCAAAGAGCAGATAACTTGCCACCATGAATACCGCAGTAGGCATGGTGAGAAATCCGCCGAATGCGCACGCCAGTCCGGACAGCAGCAGCAACTGGATCATCATCACCAGCATTGCCCGCAGATAATTCATCTCAAAACTGCACACCGGAATCAGCAATTTAGGACCGTCCGCCACCTGATAATAGTGTTTCCCTCCGGCACGGTCGAGGTTGATGGCCCGGATTTTTACGACGCCGTCCTCGCTGACGACCCCCTGCGGCAGATCTTTCTCATGGAATGTACCGGTGAAATACATTTCCGGCGCTCCATATACAAACGCCCCTTCTTCTCCGGCGGTTTTGACAAAAGCCGGCACCTGCACACCCCACTGTATAAAAGAATCATTCTGATCCTCGCTGGCTACTTTGCCCAGATACGGGCGGAAACGCAGCGTCAGATTGGTCTTATTGAGTTCAGAAGGAACATCTTTGAATACCCATGTCTGGGCATTGGAAATGCCGGGAAGCACCTCATCGGGCATTTTCTGCTCAATGCGGTTCTTGATCTCATCGCGCATTTTCAGGCGCGCATCTTCACTCATGGGTTTGCCGGCTTTTGCCGCTTCTTCACTGCGGCGGCGGACAATGTCATTGGCGACAGCTTCCGCATCGGGTCTTTCCGGCAGAAAACTCTTTCTGCCGACCAGCACCTGCGAACGGATACGCTCCTTTTCCGCCCGGGCATTTTGACGGGCAAGTTCACGGTCGGCAAGCATATCTTCCTTGCCGGCAGAGTGATAACGGAACATCACCATGCCGTAGACCGTAAGCATTGCCACAAAGAGCAATATAAAATTCAACAGGTTGATCCCCAACCACTTGCCGATCCAGATCGTGATCCGGGATACCGGTTTGGACACCACCATGTGGATTTGATAACTGTCGATATCATGGGACATGACGTAACATCCCAGCCACAGTGACGAGAGCGCCAGAATAATGCTTACTGACCACAAACTGTAGAGCAATGATACCCGGATCAGATCTTCCGGTTTGCCAACTGAAACCGAAAACGGGATCACAGTAACACAGAGCAGCAGCAGTATCAGCAGCAGTTGAAATATGTGCGACCGAACCGCATTGCGGAAGGTCAAAGCAATGATGGCTCTAAATGCTTTCATCACTCACCTGATGATTTTCCGCCGAGCAGAGAGTCAAGTTTGTCATTGGCGCGGCGCATATTTTCCGCATCTTCCGCAACAATGTTTTTCTCCTCAACTACCGCCTGGGCAGGTTGATTTCCACCGAGAACCGATGCCAGTTTGTCATCTTCGGCAGAGGCACTCTTTTCTATCTTCTGCACTTCCGGAACCGCCGCCGGGGATGCGGAAGCGGTGACATTTTCTTTAAGCAGAGAATCAAGTACCGCATTTTTATCATCCGGATCAGCACCGGTCAGATATTCGGCAATACCGCTGCCGCCGGCGACACCGGCAGTTTCGACACTCTCACTGCGTGCCTGTGAAATGACATCGAGGAAGAACTCCTCAAGTGTACGGCGGGGATGATCGATCTTGAATTCTTCACCATCCAGATTTTCCCGCAGCAGTTCCAAAACCTTGTCCATCGTATTTTTCGGCAGCTGCGGAGTGAGGATACGGGTTTTGTCACTGACGGTAAGTAATTCATCCAACGCACCTTCAGCGCGGATCTTGCCGCCGTAAAGGATGATCACCCGGTCGCAGATATCTTCCACATCACTGAGCAGATGACTGGTGATCAGCACCGTTTTGCCCCGTTTTTTCAACGCCAGGATCAAATCTTTCACCTCGCGGCACCCCAACGGGTCAAGACCACTGGTCGGCTCGTCGAAGATCAGAAACGCCGGATCGTTGATCATCGCCTGCGCCAGACCGATACGGCGCGCCATACCTTTGGAAAATTCCCCCACCCGGCGGTATCTGGCATGTGCCAGCCCCACCATATCCAGCAGCTGATCGATCCGCATTTTGCGGTCTGCCGGAGAAATATTGAAAAGCGATGCAAAAAAATTCAAAGTTTCTTCGGCGGTGAGAAATTTGTACAGATATGACTCTTCCGGGAGATAACCGATCTCCCGTTTGGTTTCGACCGCCCGGGGGGATTTGCCGAAAACAGTTACCTGTCCGCCGGTGGGATACAGCAGACCAAGCAGCATTTTAACCGTAGTGGATTTACCGGAACCGTTGGGTCCCAGCAATCCGACCACTTCACCGGGTTTGATCTCAAAATCAATGCCATTGACCGCCCGTGCTTTGGGGCGGTGCCAGAAGTCCCGGAACATCTTGGTCAGACCGACCGCCTGAACCACCGGTTCGTAATTGCCTTCCATCAAAAATACCTCTTACGACGATTATTGTTTCTCTGAATCACTCTTTTCCGCCAGAGTCAGTTCTTCTCCGGTACGGACCAGACGCGCACTGTTGAATACAATGACCAGCGTACTGCCCGCATGGATCACCGCCGCCCAGATCGGAGTCATCAATCCGACAATGGAAAGAATCATACCGCCAAAAACGAACAGCATACCGAAAATCAAATTCTGATTGATGATGACTTGAGATTTTTTCGCCAGAAACAGCAACATGGCAATACGGCGTAAGTCATTGGTCATCAAGGCGACAGAAGCACTGTTGATCGCGATGTCACTGCCGATGGCTCCCATGGCGATACCCAAATCACCTGCTGCCAGTGCCGGAGCATCATTCACACCGTCACCGACCACAGCTACCACATGGTCATGCTTGACATTTTCCACGAATTCCACTTTGGTTTCCGGCAGACAGCCGCTTTTGAATTCATCGATGCTGAGCTGGGCGGCGACCTCTTCAGCGACCGACTGACGGTCACCGGTCACCATGGCGCAGTAACGGACACCCAGACGTTTGAGGTCAGAGAGCATCACCGGAGACTCTTTGCGGATCTTGTCGCGGAAACCGATCCAGCCGAGCAGCTGACCGTTTCTGCATACGTAGACCACACTCATACCGGCGGCCTCTTCCGGATCGGTTTCCGGGACATTCAAGCCGTGGTCACGCATCCAGTTGGCACGTCCGATGCGGCATACTTCACCATTGATACTGCCGGTGACACCTTTACCGTGTTCTTCGGCGAATCCGGAAACTTCATCAAGTTCAAGTTCCGCTTCCCGGGCAAGTTTGATGATCGCCTGGGCGGTCGGGTGGTTGCTGAATTGTTCCACAGAAGCGGCGCAACGGAGCAGTTCTGCCGGAGAAACGCCCTCCACACCCTGCAGTTTGACCACCGACAACAATCCATCGGTAAGCGTACCGGTTTTGTCAAATACAAATGCTGTGATCCGGCTTGCCAGTTCCAAGTGGCTGATATTTTTGATAAAAATACCCAGACGTGCCGCGGCAGCCACCGCCGCCACCACCGCCGTGGGTGTCGCCAGCACCACTGCACAAGGACAGGCGATCACCAGGAATGCGATCACCGAATCGATATTGCCGCTGAACCACCAGGTGATCCAGGCGATCATCAGCACCGTCGGAGTGTAATAACCGGCGTAACGGTCGATGATCCGCACAACAGGAGTACGGCTGGCTTCAGCCTGCATGATCATCTCTTTGACTTTGCCGAGCGTGGTATCGCCGCCGACTTTGGTAACGATGACATCCACGGCACCGGTCAGGTTCTGCGTACCGGCGAATACATCATCCCCGGCGACCTTTTCCACCGGAACTGATTCACCGGTAATGGATGCCTGATTGACCGTACTTTCTCCGGAAACGATCTGACCGTCGACCGGGAAGTTCTCACCCGGGCGGATACGAATGCGGTCCCCGACGTGCAGATCCTGTGCGGCGACCTCTTTTTCACTGCCGTCCTCACCGATCAGATTGGCGGTATTGGGGGTCAGTTTGATCAACTCTTCGATAGAACGCTGCGCTCCGCTGGCGGTACGGGTTTCGATAATGATCGTCACCAGCAGGAAAAAGGCGATGATACCGGCAGTCTGGAAATCGGCCTTGACCAGAGCCGCCAGAATCGCCAGCGCCACCAGTTCATTCATATAAACTTTGCCTTTGATCAGGTCTTTGACCGCAGTGATGATGATCGGCAGTGCCAGAATAAAAGCACCTGCCAGTGCCGACATATTGGCGGCAAATTCCTGTCCGGGCAGCAGCGCATTGAGAATAAAACTGTTGGCGGTAAGGATACCGCCGACCAGGGCGAAAAACACTCTGCCCATGCTGCGGTCATGACCGACACCGCCCTCGGCTTTGTGATCGTGACCGCAAATACAGGTGCTGTCCTCTTTGCCGTGATCGTGACCGCAACCGCATTCATGATCGTGACCGCAGCCGCATTCGTGACTGTGATCGTGGCCGCACCGGCAATCTTTTTTCAGAAGTTCACTCATAATTATTTACCTCCCTGTGCATTCTGCCCGGAGGACGAAGTTTTAGGTTCACGGTTAAGTTTCATCCACATGGTACCTCCCTGCGGACCGAGTACGAATTTATCGCTGTCATCACCCTGAATTGCGGCGGCGACCTCTTTAAGCATTTCGGTGTAAAGCGCCATGGTGAGGGTGCCGGAATTCTGATTTTCCAGGATACGTTTGAAGTAAGTACTGCGTGCTTCGAGCTGTTTCTGCACCTGATTACGGTACTTTTCAGCATCGGCAACGATTGCGCGGCTGGCGGCAACTGCTTCATTTTCCTGGGTTTTCTGATAGGCGAGAGCCTCATTGCGCATGGCTGAACTCTTATTGGCAGCGGCGGTCACCTCTTCAAATGCATCTTTGGTTTTAGCCGGCGGATAGATGCGGTTGAGAGCCACATTGTCGATGACGATACCGCTGTCACCGGCGGCGACCAGACGGCGGAATTCTCCGGCGACGGCGCTGCTGTATTCGCTCTGTCCGGCGTAGAGGATGTCGTTGACCACTGCTCCGGAAGTTACTGTGATCACCGCTCTGCGGAAAAGATTGCGCAAATAGGTCACCGGTCCGCGGGTACCGGTCATCCCGTCGGCATCGACGAACTCATCGTCGGGCATGACTTTGCCGTTTTCCACGGGGAATTGCGGAGTCAGCAGTTTGCAATAATATTTTTGCGGATTGTCCACGCGGTAGGCGATCGTCCATGAACTGTGAACCACATTGGCATCACCGGTCATGATGTAGTTGTCTTTGCCCGGTTCCAGAGAGCCGCTCTCGCCATTGGGAGAGGCAGCGGCGGCGAATTCCACTTCCAGAAGCTGCTGACTGGTCTGCACCCGGATGAACTGATTGACCGGATAAGGCAGGAACCAGTGTCCGCCGGTGGTGTAAACTCCGACGATCTTGCCGAAACGGGAAACGATCACCGCCTGCTGGGGTTCAACGGAGAAGTAACCTGCTCCGCTGAAAAAGTAGATCAAGGTGGCGATGATGCCGATCAACAGCAGCAAAAATGCCACGCGCAGACTTTTTGCCAATGCCTTCAACCCGGCGTCGTAACGGCCGCTGCGGTCGAATTCATTGGTGATTACGCTTTTATTTTCCTCCATGATCGCTCCTTACTTCTCGGCGTTGTCAGCTTTTTTACCGGGGACGGAAGCACCGGATTTAAGCAGATCGAACGGGGGCATATCGGTATTGATAACCAGGGTGGTGCGGCCGCGGAGCATGATCCGCAAGGCTTCGATTTTGCGGAGAAATTCGGCAAGTTCGGGATCGGCTTTGAATTTCTCATAGGATTTAGCAGCTTCAGCATCGCCTTCTGCGCGCAATTCAAGGGCTTTGGCTTCGGCATCAGCGATAACTTTATCCCGCTGCAAATTGGCATCGACCCGGATGGTTTCCGCCTCTTTTTTACCCTGGGCGATCTTTTCATCCGCATACTGTTTGCGTTCAGCGATCATCCGTTCAAAGACCTTTTCGGTAACAGTTTTGGGCACGCCCAGACTGCTGATACCGACATCGACGATGCTGATACCCAGAGAAGCGGTATCTTTTTCCAGAGAACTTTTGATCTCGCTGATGATGGTGCCGAGCATCAGCTGTTTGGCATCAGCATTGACGACCTGATCGAATTTATGGGCGCCGAATGCGGTATTTTTGGCGCTGCGCATAAAAGTATTGAGGACATCTTCAGCATTGGAGATATCTTTAAGTTTGCTGAAAAAGAGTTCGACATCACCGATTTGATAGTTGACATAGATGCCGACGATGATGTTGTGACCATCGGAAGTAACGGTTTCTTCGAGTTTACCGCTGCTGCCTTCATAACAGCGTATGCGTTTATCAAAACGGTAAACTTTCTGAAAGGGGAACGGCCAGCGGAAGTGAAGTCCCGGTTCCGCCACCACCGCCGGTCTGCCGAATGTGGTTACTACTGCCACCTCGGTCTGGTTGAGCTGGAACGAAAATACCGCTGTAAGCAGCACGATTGCCACGATCAGACCGAGCAGCATAGTCGGCCAATGTTTGAAGAAATTACCCTTTGCCATGATTTAATTCAGCCTCCAATATTATTTGTTTTTATTTGTCACTTAATTCAGAAACATTCAAATCGACCAGATCCAGACGTTCATTCTTTTCAAAATTCATCTGGAAAACGGTATCTTTATACTCTGCAGGAACCACATATTTCTGCAATCCGGCAGTTTCGGATTCCAGCACGTCCATCTGGGAATTGAGGATAAACATGGATTTCATCGCCCGGTAAGCCTGCAGCTGCTTGGCGAAGCGTTTACTTTCGGCATCGGCGACCACCCGGAGACATTCTGCACGGTTGGCAGCGGTCTTCTCGATTGTGTACGCCATAGCGGCGGCGGCGGGAATCAGAGTTTTCTCATAGGCTTTGGCTTTCAGGATCTCGGTCTGTTTTTCCTCGATCGAAGCGATAACATTTTGATATGCCGGAGCGACATTTTCGACCGGCGGATGCGCATCCATAATTGCCACGCGGATGATCTCCACGCCCAAATTGTTCTTATCGACGAGCCCCTGGAGTTTGGCCTGGATCGCTTTTTCAGCTTCTCCGCGGCCCTTGGCGAGAAATCCTTCGCCATCAGTGGACATGGTCGTACCGGCGAGGAACTCGACGACAGCCTGTTCACCAAGTTTTTTCAGGATCTTTTCCGGATCGGCATTTTCGTAAGCAAATTTGATCAGACCTTTTTCGGTGATCCGGTATTCCACAGGGATCGCCATATTGACAAAAGAAATACTGGAACTTTCGGAATTTTCACGTCCTTTGGCAGCATCATCTGTTGATTCATTGGCAGCCACCACGAAAGGATCTTTTGCTCCGCCGTGGGCGTTGGTCCAGAGGATCACCGGAGAATTGGAACGTTCTTTGGCTGTTTCAGCGGTTTCACCGATCACCAGTTTGCGGACTTCGGAACAGCTGAATTGACGGATCGTGCCGAATGGATACGGCAGTGTCCAGTAAATTCCCGGTTCAAGCACATTGGCGGTATCGGCTCTGCCGAATTGTTCACGGATACCGACGTTGCCCGGACCGACTTCATGAATCGCCGTGAACCCCCAGAAAAGCACCGCCCAGAGGATCAGCACCGGAAAAAATGAACGTTCAATAAATCCATATATCCAGGTGCCGGATACTTTGAAGCCGAACTGGTAATCCAGTGCGGATGCGATATTGCGCAGCACACCGCCTGGTTCAGTAAAGAGTGCCAGCAGCTGGCTCTCAAAAACCGGACGGCTCTCTCCCAGAGTGCGGGGACGGTAAAATTCGATGACAAAATTGACGGCAAATTCCGCGCCGAGTACCACGAACAGCCAGAAAAACACCTTGGCGGCAACCGGATCAACAGAAACGATATTGCTGTTGAAAAAGAGTGCAGAAACCGATGCTGCAGCAAGAGTTACGAACCCCATCAGCAGCCATGCCCCCAGCGGACGCAGCCAACGGTATCCGGGCATCCGGGATTGACCGACCATGAATGCTCCGGCGAGGGCACTGACCATCATCAGCACTGCGGCGATCAATGCGGTATGCACCGGAGAACCGCTCATGGTCACGCCGGCTTCACCACGGAGATTCCACATGCCGGCATTTTTCCACAGCATCAGAGCGATGATCGCCATTGCGGCAACGGCGATCACGAATGGCGCGAATTTCTCATAATTGGCAAAACTTCTGCCGGCGGTGAATCTCACATCTTCCTCGACATTGAGCGCACGGCTCTCCATCCGTTTGGCAAGCAGTTTTTTCTCCTCGTCTTCCCGCTGAACCGAGCCGAAAAGAATACTGTAGATGAATGCCGCTGCTGCAAACAGCAACCCCAGTGCATAGGGAATCGCCGCCAGTGACAGCACATCTCCGCCGCGTGTGGATGCTAAAATCATCACTGACACCAGCAAAATCAGCGTTACGATACCGCCGATGACCGATAACTTGGTCAACAGCCGTGCGCGGTCATCCGACCGTTTGAAGTCTTCGTTATTTTCCAATTTCCTGTTTTCCTTTCAGGTTTATACACTACTGATTATATACTATTACACCCTCAAGGGGATTTTTTCAACCCCAAGAGGGAAAAAAATATCATTTTATAGTCCGGTTTTCATAATTAAATGGCGCTTACGGACTCAATTTTTACGATAATTGCACCATTTTCGCCGAATCTTCCGGCGGCTGAACCGGTGATTTTCACTTTTTTATTCTCATTGGCACTCAAAACGGCGCTGTCGCCGGTCACAAAAGCCTGATTGTAACCATTCGGTGCAGTAAGCAGTACATATTCAGTATCTTTGGAAGTGCTGAATTTATATCTGGTCAACACGCCGGTAAGCTCAATTTTTTCCGGAGCCGCGGGAGTTTTAACCTCTTCGACTGCAGGAGCCGCGGGAGTTTTAACCTCTTCGACTGCAGGAGTTTCCTTTTTTTCCGGAGCAGGAGCAGCAGGAGTTTTAACCTCTTCGACAGCGGGAGTTTCCTTTTTTTCCGGGACAGGAGCAACAGCGGCACCGATGATGTTGCCGTTGGCATCAAATTTGGAGGAATCATATTTGATCAGAAAAGCGGAAACATACAGTCTGATATCAGCTTCCGCGGGTTTTTTGATCTGCACCCAGCCGTGTTTGACGGTACCGATCTGCTCGACTTTGGTACCTTTATTCAACACCCCGAGGATCGGAGATTTGGTATCCATTGCCGAACGCATATTCAATTCGCCGGTAACCACGCTGTTGCGGTTGATACGGGTGACGGCGACAAAGATCTTCAAATTTTCCGGAGCTTTGATTTCCAGCCAGTTGCCGCAAACTCTGGTGATCTGCACTTCGGTATTTTCCACGATTTTACCTGCCACTGCTTCCCGGATACCCGGTTTCACCCGCATATTGAGCAGATCAGCATTCACTGTGCCGCGGACGAAATCTGCCGCCGCAAGGGCCATTACTCCGGAAAAAACAGCGAAAACAGTAAAAATTTTCTTATTCATAACGATTATTTTTCCTTTCTGGATTGACTTTTCACAATTACACAGTATCTTAATATACTTGACTAATGTGTGTGGTGCAAATGAAAAACGAAAAAAAAACTGTCAAAACCGGAAAATTTCTCACCGGATTCATCCGGCACCTGCAAATTGAGAAAAATTCTTCCCCTCATACCATTGCGGCTTACACCTCCGGCATCGTGGAATTTGCCGTCAAAGTCCGCAATTCCGACAGCGAATTTGACGACTGGCAAAGCGTTGACCGGGATCAGGCGCGCACTTTTGTGATGGAACTTTATGAATCCGGCAATGCCAAACGCTCCATTCAGCGGAAACTCTCGGCAATGCGGGCATTTTACCGTTATCTGATGCTTATCGGGGCTTCTGCTGACAACCCTTTTGACAATCTGCCGATGATAAAAGCGGATAAACCGCTTCCCAAAGTCATGACCATCAATCAGATCGAATCTCTCATCGCCGCCGTGGACTCTTTCTGGCAGGAACATCTGGCATGCGGTACCGTCAAAAGCGAAGGCGGCGCACTTTTTTCCTCCTCCCGGGATAAAGCCATCATCGAAGCGATCTATTCCGGCGGACTGCGCATCAGCGAAGTTCTCAATTTGAACTATTCCGAAGCCGACATTTCCAGCGGTATCATCAAAGTCCGAGGCAAGGGCAAAAAAGAACGGCTCGCCGTGCTGGGCACTCCCGCCAAACAGGCTCTCCGGGAATATCTGCGTTACCGCAACGCCGCAGGCGGCAGCCGGGACGGAAACGCACCGCTATTTCTCAATCAGAGCGGCTCCAGGCTGACTCCGCGCTCTTTTCAGCGGAATTTGAAAGATTATCTCGCCGCCGCCGGATTGCCCCCGGATTTCACCCCTCACAAACTGCGCCACTCTTTTGCCACTCATCTGCTGGATGCCGGGGCCGATCTGCGCAGTGTGCAGGAAATGCTCGGACACGAAAACCTCGCCACCACCCAGATCTACACCCATGTCAGTGCGGAACGGCTGAAAAAAGTCTACTCCGATGCCCACCCGCTGGCAAAACGCAAACGCAAGCAATGAATAATTTCCCCGAACTTCCGGTGTTTCAACACCTTGATGAAATTTCTGCCGCCCTTGCCTCCGGCGGAACCGCAGTCATTGCCGCCGAACCGGGTGCCGGCAAAACCATGCTGATCCCCGTACTGATCCGGGAAATCGCTCCGCGCGGGTTGACCATCCTCGTTGAACCGCGCCGCATCGCCGCCCGCGCCGCAGCTTACGGTATCGCCGGAATGCATAACTTCACTGTCGGCAGGGAAACCGGTTTTTCCGTCCGGGGCGAACAGTGCCGCTGTCAACCGGACGGCATTCTGGCTGTCACCCCGGGAATTTTGCTGCAAATGCTTCAGCATGACCCATTTCTGGATGGTATTTCCGCAGTGGTTTTCGATGAGTTCCACGAACGGTCTCTGGAATCGGATCTGGCGCTGACTCTCGCTTGCGACAGCCGTTCGTCATTGCGGAATGACTTGATGATTGCAGTCATGTCCGCGACCATGGATCCCGCCCGCATTGCCGCCTTTCTCAACGTTCCGCAAATCCGCGTGCCGGGGCGCGGTTTCCCCATCGACATCCGTTACCGGGAAACTGATAATGACTTGCGGGAACTGCCGCGGCAAATCGCCAGAACCGTGTTGGAAAATATCCACTCTTCCGACGGAAATATTCTGGTTTTCCTGCCCGGTGCCGAAGAGATCCGGCAAACCGCATTGATCCTGCAACCACCTCTGGCGGATAATTTTGCCATCCATCTTCTCCACGGTTCACTCTCTCTGGAACAACAGCGCACCGCCCTTTCCGCAGAACCGGACGGCAAACGCAAAATCATCCTCGCCACCAACATCGCCGAAAGCAGTTTGACCATTGATTCCGTCCGCTGTGTCATTGATTCCGGCTGGGAAAAACGTGCCGTCTGGCATCCCGGTTCACAAATGACCTTTCTGGAACACTCCCGGATCACCAAAGCTTCGGCGGCACAGCGGGCAGGACGGGCAGGACGCACCGCGCCGGGCGTGGCGATCCGCTGTTATAACCGCTTCACGTTTGAACAGTTTGCCGAAAATATCACCCCGGAGATCCTCAATGCCGAATTATCCGCCTTGCTCCTTGCCGCCGGATGCTGGGGCAGCGATGTAAATTCCCTTTCATGGCTGGATGCTCCACCGCAGCCCGCCGTGGATACCGCTGCGGCTCTGCTCCGGAAACTCGGACTGTTTTCCCCGGAAAACCGCCCCACCCCCGCAGGAAAACTCGCTTCAACTCTGCCGGTTTCGCCCCGTATCGCCGCCATGATGATCCATTCCCCCGCATCTCTGCGGCGCACTGCCGCTGAATTTGCCGCAATTTTAGAAGAAAAAGATGACTTTTTGCGCTTTGATTCCGCCGATTTGCATGAACGCATTGCCGCCATGCACTCTTCTCCCCGCAAATATCAGCTGCAGCGTACTATTTTTGACCGGCTTATAAAAATTTTTCCGCCCGCTCCGCCACAAACCGATGATGACCCCGGTCTGCCAATTGCTCTGGCATTTCCGGAGTGGATCGCCAGAAACCGCTCCGAAATGGGAACCGTATATCAACTTGCCAACGGCAGTGCCGCCAGACTTCAGGAACACGACTTTCTGCGCAAATCACCGTTCCTCGCCATTGCCCGGCTCGACGGCTCTGCAACTTCCGGCAATTCCGCCATCCGCCTCGCCGTCCCGATCGGAAAATCCACCCTGGAACACTTTTTTTCTGAACACATCAGCGAATCAACTTCCACCATTTTTGACCCGGAATCAGAAAAACTCCTCTCGTTCCGGGAAACCAAACTCGATGATTTGATCCTGAACCGGCGGCCTTGCGCCACCGATCCGGCAACCGCTCTGCCCGCATTGATCAAAGAGTGCGCCCGCCGCTCCATCTCACTGCCCCCTCCGGAAGATAAACGCGCCACCGCCCTGTTCGACCGTATCCGCTTCGCCAGAACCTGCGGCATGGATGAATTGCCGGATCTTTCTGATATTACAGCTTTTCTGCTTTCAGCCGCCAACTTTTTCCCCGGCGGAATTTCTTCGATAAATGAACTGAAAAAAGTTGATTTTTACAACCTCCTGCGCTCCGCGATCGATTTTTCCACCCTCGCCGAAGTCGATCGCCTCTGCCCCGAATATTTTACCGCTCCGTCAGGCCGCCGCTTCCGCATCGACTACTCTGCAGAACAACCCACCCTGCCGATCATTATTCAGGAACTTTACGGCATCGATACCCACCCATCCGTCGGCAAAAAACGTATGCCTCTGCGCCTCGAACTGCTCTCCCCGGCACGCCGCCCCGTCCAAATCACCAGCGACCTCCCCGGCTTCTGGCGCGGCTCCTGGTCTCTCGTCCGCACCGAAATGCGCAGCCGCTACCCCAAACACCTCTGGCCCCCCACCCCTTACTTCTTTTCACGAGAAAAGAAGTAAGACAAGAAAAGCGAACTACCCTACTTTCTTTTCCAGAAAAGAAAGTAGGCAAAGAAAAGCAAGCATCTATTTTCACGAGAAAAGAAGTAAGACAAGAAAAGCGAACTTCCCTACTTTCTTTTCCATGAAAAGAAAGTAGGCAAAGAAAAGCAAGCATCTATTTTCACGAGAAAAGAAGTAAGACAAGAAAAGCGAACTTCCCTACTTTCTTTTCCACGAAAAGAAAGTAGGCAAAGAAAAGCAAGCATCTATTTTCGCGGGAAAAGAAGTAAGACAAGAAAAGCGAACTTCCCTACTTTCTTTTCCACGAAAAGAAAGTAGGCAAAGAAAAGCAAGCATCTATTTTCGCGGGAAAAGAAGTAAGACAAGAAAAGCGAACTTCCCTAC
>SUWL01000083.1 GCA_015061495.1 Lentisphaerota bacterium | reverse complement strand
GTGAAAATACCCATTCTCGCCAAAGGGAGCAACTGCTATCTGATAACCGGGGAATAATATACAAGAATTACGGAGAAATCGGACGTGTGGCGTAAAGTGCGCGTATAAAACGTTTGCAGACTGCTGTGACCACATCGAATAGTCTGTAAATAAAAGCACGCGTACAAACGGTTGCAGGACGAATTAGAGGTGGCGAGGATTTATCCCGCCACAAGGGGGCACGGGGGAACTTTCCCCCGGGTGCGGCAACCGCGTTCACAATCCAAGATCCCGACTGCCGATATAAAAATCGGCAGCGGGTCTGATTGTGAACGCATGATTGAGCCGTAAGCCAGCCACGCCGGGAAACGCGCAGCTCACCCGAATAAATCCCGCTTTGGCGGGCGCCGGAGGGGGTGCAGGGGGGGCGGCGTGAGCGCCCCCCTGCAAAAAAAAACGCCGGGAATGCATGCAAAGGCGGCGTGAGCGCCCCCCTGCAAAAGAAACGCCGGGAATGCATGCAAAGGCGGCGTGAGCGCCCCCCTGCAAAAGAAACGCCGGGAATGCATGCAAAGGCGGCGTGAGCGCTCCCCTGCAAAGAAGCGCTGGAAATGCATACAAAGGCGGCGTGAGCGCCCCCCTGCAAAGAAGCGCCGGGAATGCATGCAAAGAAGCGCCGCTATGCATACAAAATGTCAGGGGTGCAGTTGAGAATTACCGTCAGCGCCGGTGGAGAAAATGATAAAGCCGTTAGCTGTTTTGCGGTATTGATATTTTCTGCCCCACGGGTCATTGGGGATATTTTTCAAATATGGTCCCTGCCAATTTTTTATACCGGGGTTGACCATAAGGGCATCAAAAGAATCCGGGTAAACGCCGGTTTCATCGTAGAATGAATTAACGGAATATTCCAGATTAAGGATATCTTTTTCGGCTTGAATGATCGCGGCTTTATGCTGATTGACCGGAAGCGCTGCTTCATCGCGCGCCAACTGTTCCAACGCGTTATCGGTAAAGGTGCATCGGCAACCGCGTTCGCCGCGTTTGAAATCTCTGCTCAATTCCACGGAAATTCCGGAACGGGTGATTTTCTGAAAAACTCCGAATTTCAAGCCGTATTTTTTTTCCACGGCCCGTTGCAGATGCTTCAAAGGGTCGTCAGAACCGGGAACTTCCGGAATAATGATCGACATCTGCCATATACGGCGGGTACCGACGGTGGTTTTCAACTCCAGCGAATCACGTTCGGTAAGAAAGGTTATGGGGATCTCACGGATGTCAGAATCTTTATATTCCGGCACGCTGCCGAAAAGGTATCCTTCAACAGCGGACAAGTCAACTGATTCAGCGGATTTTTCGGAACAGGAACAACAGAAAAAAATCAGTATTACAGCTGCCAGATATTTTCGCATGCCGCTGACCTCCTTTGCCGGAAAAAGACAAAAAAATGGTGCGCCCGCACGGACTCGAACCGTGGACCCAGTGATTAAGAGTCACTTGCTCTACCGACTGAGCTACGGGCGCACTTTTATCAACGTTATATAATATAGGTGCAGTTTGGCAATAATGCAAGCGATAGCGGAAAAAAATAAAAAAATCTCCTGCACAGTCCGGTTTTTATTGCCTATTTGACGGTTTGTGACAGAATGTCATAATGACTTTCGTCTGCCACGTCCGCTTGCATGCGCGCGGATGATTTTGCATGGGGGGCGCTTGCGCCGTTCCCTGCTCCACACAGGTGCCCTGCTTTGTATTATGGGTGATTCCACGCCCTGCCGGCGCTGCCCGTTCGGTCGCATACATAGTATACTCCTTCACGGGCGCCAAAACAAAACGTGACCTTGCCGCATACTGCTGCGCAAAAATCGTACACAAGACAACGCGGGATTTATGGGGAACAGCGCGCGTCCCGTTGTGTTTCCCGGAGGTGTATTACAGCGAAATAACCGGGAATTCCGCGATTTTTGCCGGCAGGGTTCCGGAATCACATGCTGCCATGAATTTGGGATCAAGCGGCAGCTGTGCGAGCAGTTTCAGATCGTAAGATGCCGCCAGCTGTTTGCCGCCGTCAGCAGAAAAGAGCGCATGGGCCTTGCCGCAGTCCGGACAGACAAATGAACTCATATTTTCCACGATGCCGAGGATATTGAGTTCCAGTTTGCGGCAGAAATCCAGACATTTGCGGCAGTCGGCAAGCGAAACTTCCTGCGGAGTGGTAACGACAATGGCGTTTTTCTCACCGGGAATAAGCTGACAGGCGGAGAGGATCTCATCGCCGGTTCCGGGAGGGAAGTCGAGGACAAGATCATCGAGTTCGCCCCAGAGAGTATCTTCCAGCAGTTGTTTGATCACGCCCATTTTGGCAGGACCGCGCCAGACGATCGCCTGATCCGGGTCATCCATCAGCAAGCCGACGGAAAGAAACTTCAAATTGCCCATGGGCAGCGGAATAATGCCGTCTTCTTCGGAATAATCCAGTTTTTTGTGGGTAACTCCGAGGATCGTTGGCAGACTCGGCCCGTGAAAGTCGCAATCCAGCAAACCGACTTTGCGTCCGGATGCGGCAAGCTGCAGGGCAATGGTGGCTGCCACTGAACTTTTACCGACCCCGCCTTTGCCGGAAAGAACGAGGATCTTGCGGGAGATCAATCCCATTTTTTTGGCAAGTTTGTCCTCCCCGCAGGAGCCGCAGGAGGCACAGGATGAACAGCTCCCGCAGGAGCCGCTGCAATTTTCGCTCATGATAAAATCCTTTTTTTACAGTTATTATCCCATTTGGTGTGATGCGGTCAATTCAGCAATTCCAGTGCACCGCGGATCATTTCATCACCGACGGTACGGTCAGCGAGCGTCCGGCTGGGACTGGTTTCATATCCGCCGTTGCCGTAGTGCTGTTTCAGACCGACGTAACCGACTTCGCCCATGCCCAGTGCTGCAAGGAATGTCATGGGGAAGCGGGATTTTTCCCGGATGGCGAAACCGAGTTCCACGAACGGTTCGGCAGGCAGGGAAACAAATGCCAGATCTTTGCCGAATGAAATCATGATCTGCCGTTCGACACGTTTGCCGGTGATGGGATTTTCCCGGCAGCCGATCGCCATTTCAGCGAACATTTTTTTGACGAACGGCACGCCTTTGGCGATATCTTCGCTGGTCAGGTCGCGGTCGGTTTCCATTACGGCATCCTTGTTGGCTTCAAAAGTTGCCTTGGCTTCGGCGTATTCCTCATCGGTCAGCTGCAAGTACGGCGCGAAAAATTCCCGGGTTTTGACGCAGATATCGGTATCGGACTGTTTTTTGAATTGATACATGGATGAGAGGATCACTGCAGCGTAGGCTTTGCCGATGCGGCAGGCTTCCTCATAACCGGTCTGGCTGCCGGGAGTTTTGACGTTGAAGTGGTTGATATTGCCCTGCGGCGCGATAATGGTCATCACCGGCAGATCATATCCCAGCGTGTGCTGGATCTCTTTTTCCATTTTGCCGGGCCAGTCAGCGGAAACAAAATCGCCGCCGATCGTGTCGGTGTGGTTGGAAATATTGGTGATCAGCAATGCCGGACGGTCGTGCTGACGGATCTCCATCAGCAATATTTTATGATCGACTCCGCCCTCGGGGTGGTCGATATCCGGATTGAGTTTGCCGGGGTTGGTCAGGGTTTTGCCGTTTTTCATAATGTAACGGCGGTTGAATGCCAGAGTGGTGCATTCGGTTTCAGTGGTGAAAAGTTCTGCCGGAGCAAGGGCGGCAAATGCGCTGTTCAATGAAGCGATGATCTTATCCGCCAGTTCTGCCATATATGCCGGATCGGGACCGACATCGAAAATAACTCCGGTGTACGGACCGGTATGGGTGTGGGTGGCGCAATAGAGGACTTTGCCCGCCAGCGGGGAATTGACGGCGGCAAGTTTTTCATCCAGTTCACGCAGAAATTTGCCGTCAAGCAGACAAAGGTCACAAGAAACGATCGCGGCAACTTCACTGCCGGTGCGGAAAACCGCCGCTTTTACCGCCAGACGGTCAAAGGCACCTTTGTTGGGACGGGGATTGAAGTAACCGCACAGCGGCATACCGTAGACCGGGGTGATATCATTCTGGGCGTAGCCGAATTCAAGATTTGACATGGTGAATATTCCTTGTTTTATTATTAGTCGTTGAGGAGCTCTTAAACTGTCTCCATTATTTCATTCGTTCTGATAACGGATCAATATCAGCGTCTGATCGTCATTTTGTTCATATTCAAACTCATGTACCGCTGACATGACCTCATTGATGATCGCATCCGGGGTGTCCCGGTGGCTGCATGCCACATTGAACGCATTGGCGAGCCGGTCGGTACCGAACTCCTCTCTCTCGTGGTTGATCGCTTCATTTAAACCATCGGAAAAGAGCATGATGCTTGAACCGTGATCCAGCGCCAGACTGATGGTGTCAAATTCCGCATCCTCATCCGGCAGCATCCCCAATGCCGTACCGGTCGGGGAAAACTTCCGCAAATGCCCGTGGATGTGCATGATCATATCCGTGTGGCCGGCTCTGCCGAATTCCACCAGACCATCTCTTTTGTCCAGCAGACAGCATCCCAGGGTGATGAAGCGGTCGGCATCGGAATCCCGGTTCAAATTGGCATTGACATCCCGGAGAAATCTGGTAAGCGTGGTGAATTCCGCCGCCATTGCCCTTGCGAAACAGCGGGTCATTGATGCCAGCATACACGCCGGCATACCTTTGCCGCAGGCATCCCCGATGATCACCAGCAGGCGGTTTTCATCGATCCGGATCATATCGTAAAAGTCGCCGTTGACCTCTTTGGCGCTGGTGGTGCGGGCGCAGACGGAAAAGCCCCCCAGTGAGATTTCTGCCGGAGGCAGCAGGGAATTCTGCAGCTGACGGACGAATCCGAGTTCCTGGTCGATCCTCTCCCGGCGGCTGATTTCGCCGTAGACCTGCACCAGCTGCTGGACCATCAGTACTTGAGTAGCCAGAAATTTCAATCTGGCAAACTGCGCATTGGAAAACGGCTTGCCGGCAAGCATCTGATTATCGACCGCACACAACACCCCGTAGGTGATCCCCTCTTTGATCATCGGTACAGCCATTACACTGCCGATCCTGCCGATTTCCCGGAAATTGGCAAACCGTTCATCCACGCTTGCCAGCGGCACCAATTCACCGTGCCGGGATTGTGCTACCGCACCGATGAATCCTTCGCCGGAAGAGATGTGTTCACCCCGGACTTCAGCAAGCTGGGTACTGCCGGACAGGGTCAGAGGATACTCTCCGCAAAGGCCGAGTATGGATAATTTGCCCTTGTGCAGTCCGTAGATCGCCACTGAACCTGCTTCGATCTGTTCGCAAACGTAACACGCCGCAGAATGCAGCGCGCCGTCCAGACCGTCATCACAGTTGATGCCGGTGGAAAAACGCGTGAGGAAGTTGGAAATTTCGGTGCGGCTCAATACCGCACCGGTCAAATCCATACGCAATTCATCCGCTTTGCGGTAAAAGGTCACAGCGGCGATCACTGCGATCACCAGCAAAACCGAAATTATTACCAGAGCAGCTGTCATGCGTTATACTTTCTGTATTTCAATCTGCCAGATATTCCTGCAGCGACTTGAGTACCGGATTGCCCTGCCGTGCTTCCCGGATACCGGTTTCGGTAGCCCGGGCGGCCGCCATGGTGGTCATATACGGGATCTTGTACTGGATGGCGAGCATGCGGATGCAGCTGTCATCGATCTTGCTGAGTCTGTCCATGGGCGTATTGATGATCAGAGCCACTTCGCGGTTGCGGATCAAGTCGGCGACATTGGGTCTGCCCTCGTTGAGTTTGCAGACATTGCCGTGTTTGATGCCGTGTTCATCCAGGAACTCACCGGTTCCTTCGGTGGTGATCAATTCAAAGCCCATTTCGGCGAGGCCCCTGACGATCGGCAGCATCTCTTCGCGGTCGCGGCGGCGGACGGTGACCAGCACTTTGCCCTCCAGCGGCAGCTGGGAACCGGCGGCCTGCTGTGCCTTGTAATATGCCATGCCGAATGTCGGAGCAAGTCCCATGACTTCACCGGTGGCGCGCATTTCGGGGCCGAGCAGCGGGTCGACTTCAGGGAACATGTTAAACGGGAAGACCGCTTCTTTGACGCCGAAGTATTTGGTTGGCGGATTGCGGAGCAGTGATTTGAATTCGGCAAGTTTTGAGCCGAGCATCAGATTGGTGGCGATCCGGGCGATCGGCGCACCGGTGACTTTGGAAACGATCGGCACGGTACGCGATGCCCGCGGGTTGGCTTCGATGATCCACACCTTATCTTCGCAGACGGCGAATTGGACATTGAGGATACCGATCACCCGGAAGTCTCTGGCGATAGCGGCGGCTTTTTCCGCGATCGTATCCAGATGTTTTTTGGCGAGGGTCACCGGCGGGATGGAACATGCGGAGTCACCGGAGTGGATACCGGCAAGTTCGACGTGTTCCATTACGGCGGGGATATAGACATCTTCGCCGTCGCAGATCGCATCGACTTCGCATTCGATGGCGTGATCGAGGAAGCGGTCGATCAGCATGGGATATTCCGGGCTGACCTGAATGGCTTCAACGGCGTAACGTTTCAAAGTTTTTTCATCGTACAGCACCGCCATGCCGCGGCCGCCGAGAACGAATGAGGGGCGCACCATGACCGGATAACCGATCTGTCTGCCCAGTGCGACGGCTTCATCCAGTGAACGGGCGATCCCGGATTCGGGCTGGTTGACCTGCAGAGCGAGCATACGTTCACGGAAGTACTCGCGGTCTTCGGCGAGCCGGATGCCTTCGGGCTGGGTGCCGACGATCCGGACTCCGGCATCTTTGAGTTCCTGGGCGATATTCAGCGGGGTCTGACCGCCGAATTGGACGATCACGCCATCGGGTTTCTCTTTATTGTAGATGCTCAACACATCTTCGGTGGTCAGCGGCTCAAAGTAGAGTTTATCGCTGGTGTCGTAGTCCGTGGAAACCGTTTCGGGGTTGCAGTTGACCAGCACTGATTCATAACCGGCGTCGCGCAAAGCGAATGCCGCATGGACGCAGGTGTAGTCAAATTCGATACCCTGACCGATACGGTTGGGACCGCCGCCGAGGACCATGATTTTTTTCTTATTGGAAACCGGCACTTCATCGGCGGCGCCGCTGTAGGTTGAGTAGTAGTAATCTTCGTTGCCGTCCACGCCGGAAACCGGTACGCGGCAGTAGGTTGCCACGCATCCCAGAGCGATGCGGCGTTCTCTGACGACCTTTTCGGTGACGTTGAAAAATTTGGCGAGATACTTATCGGCGAACGCATATTTTTTTGCTTTGACGAGCAATTCGTCGGGCAGATTCATCCAGGTGTATTTGGCAAGTTCCAATTCAAAAACGGCAAGCTCCCGGATCTCCGCGAGGAAAAAGGTGGCGATGCTGGTCATTTTGAATGCTTCATCAACGCTCAACCCCTTTTTGAATGCTTCATAGAGGTGAAAGAAACGGTCACTGGAAGGCGCTGCGACCAGCGGACGCAATTCATCCAGAGAGAGTTCTTCGATCTTGCGGATCAGTCCGGGGCCGCTTCTGCCGATTTCCAGCGAACGGATCGCTTTCTGGAAGGCTTCTTTGAAGTCCTTACCGATGGACATGACTTCGCCGACGGCTTTCATCTGGGTGCCGAGCGCATCTTTTGCCTGCGGGAACTTCTCAAACGCCCAGCGGGCGAATTTGGCAACCACATAGTCGCCGGAGGGGGTGTATTTTTCCAGAGAACCGTCCCGGTAGTAGGGCAGCTCATCCAGAGTCACCCCGGAAGCCAGCACCGTGGAAACTTTGGCAATGGGGAAACCGGTAGCTTTGGATGCCAGCGCACTGGAACGGCTGGTGCGGGGGTTGATTTCGATAACGATGACCCTGCCGTCTTTGCGGTTGCGGGCAAACTGCACGTTGCATCCGCCGGTAACGCCGATGGCATCGATGATGCGGTAACTGTAATCCTGCAGCTCTTTCTGAACCTCTTTGGAGATGGTCAGCATCGGTGCCACACAGAAACTGTCTCCGGTGTGGACGCCTACGGGATCGACGTTTTCGATGAAACATACGGTGATTTTCTGACCTTTGGCATCACGGACGACTTCGAGTTCGAGTTCTTCCCAGCCCAATACGCACTCCTCGACCAGCACCTGACCGATCAAACTGGCGGCAAGTCCGCGGGAAACCACATCCCGGAGTTCTTCCACATTATAAACGATCCCGCCGCCGGTACCGCCCATGGTGTAGGCGGGACGCAGGACGACGGGATATCCGAGTTCCATGGCGATTTTTTCCGCTTCTTCAACGGAGTAAGATGGTTCGGATTTCGCCATGGGGATGCCGAGGCGGTTCATGGTATTTTTGAATTCGATCCGGTCTTCGCCGCGTTTGATCGCTTCCAGATCGACTCCGATGACCTGAACGTGGTATTTTTCCAGAATACCGGCATCGTTGAGCGAGATCGCCAGATTCAATGCGGTCTGACCGCCGAGGTTGGGCAGCAGGGCATCGGGTTTTTCTTTGGCGATGATGCGTTCGAGAGAATCCACGGTAAGAGGTTCGATATAAGTGTGATCCGCCATGCCGGGGTCGGTCATGATCGTCGCCGGGTTGGAGTTGGTCAGCACCACCTCGTAACCGCGTTCACGCAAGGCCTTGCAAGCCTGGGTGCCGGAGTAGTCAAATTCACATGCCTGTCCGATGATGATCGGACCGGAACCGATAATGAGAACCTTTTTGATATCTGTCCTCTGTGCCATAAAAAACCTCTTTTCCCGTAATATTTTCAAACTGGCTCTAAAAGAGCCTCCGCATAAGACCGGGATGTAATATACACCCTTTTGCCGTTTTAGTCAAGTGTTTTACAGGGTTCCTTTGGTGGAAAGTACCCCTTTTATTCTCTCATCGTATGAAAGTGCCTGATCCAGCGCCTTGGCAAGCCCTTTGAAAATCGCTTCAAAGAGGTGGTGCGTTTCGCAGGATGCGATCATCCGGATGTGGAGATTCAAACCGCTTTTGACCGCAAAAGCCTGGAAAAATTCGTGGAAAAGCCGCGTGTCGATCTGATTGAGAAACTGTGCCGGGGGTGTCACATCATAGTACAATCCGCCGCGTCCTGAAAGGTCCAGCGCGACCATTACCAGCGTTTCATCCATCGGCAGCAGGAAGTTGCCGTAGCGCCGGATACCGGCTTTATCTCCGGCGGCTTTGGCGAGCAATTCACCAAGTACGATGCCGAGATCTTCCATGGTGTGGTGACAGTCGACTTCCAGATCGCCTTTGGCAGTGACATTGAGATCGAAAAATCCGTGTTTGGCAAAAAGC
Organism: Lentisphaerota bacterium; assembly: GCA_015061495.1. Taxonomy (GTDB): domain Bacteria; phylum Verrucomicrobiota; class Lentisphaeria; order Victivallales; family Victivallaceae; genus UBA1784. The sequence continues at coordinate 685 of SUWL01000083.1, read as the reverse complement.
GTAAGCATGTGATCCATAAAGGGGATGCCGGTGGAAACAGCCGATTTTCCTTCGCCGTCAAGTTCAATGGCAGCGGTAATTTGAGTTTCGGCGGTATTGCGGGTGATTTCTGCGAAACGGCTCATATTACTTCTCCAATTTAAGCTGCAGTGCGGTACAGGCGTTGCGAAGCAGTCCGGCGATGGTCATGGGACCCACGCCGCCGGGAACCGGGGTGATGAAGGAGGCTTTTTCAAACGCTTCATCGTATTTGACATCGCCGACCAGCCGGTTTTTGCCGAGTTGCTCATCGAATATGCGGTTGATGCCGACGTCGATGACCACGGCACCGTCTTTGATCATGTCGCCTTTGACGAATTCCGGTTTACCGATGGCGGCGACCAGAATATCTGCATCCAGCGTATAACGGCGGATGTCCGGCGTGCCGGAGTGGACGACCGTGACGGTGGCATTGGCTCCGGCGGCTTTCTGCATAAGCAGAGCTGCCATCGGTTTACCGACGATATTGCTTCTGCCGATGACTACGGCATGTTTGCCTTTGGGGTCGATGCCGGAACGCTTGAGCAGTTCCATTACTCCCCATGGGGTGCAGGGGTGGAACCCCTTTTTTTCGCCGATCAGCAGTCTGCCGACATTGCGTTCGGCGAAACAGTCCACATCCTTGTCCGGATCAATGGCAAGGATC
>SUWL01000082.1 GCA_015061495.1 Lentisphaerota bacterium | reverse complement strand
CTTCAGCCAACAAGGTGACGGTCAACTCCAACGGCTTGAGCTTCGTCTATGCCGGAGGAAAAATGGAAAACTCCACCATTAAAGATAAGGGTTCCGTCCACGTTTACGGGGGCGGAACGACCATCAATGCCACCATCACCGGCGGAACAGCGGTTGCTTATCAGAATGGCAAAATGGACAACACCACCATCCAAAGCGGCAAAGTCGTCCTCTCCGCCGGAGCGACCCACAAGGGGACATTGAGCATCTGGGGCGGAGCAAGCGTTACTGCTAACACCGGAGCCACGATCGACTTTACCATTTCCCGGAAAAAAGCGGCTGATACTTCGTATTTTATCAACGATCTCTCCCGGATCACCGGCGCGCCGAACTACACGGTCACGGTCAGTGATTATCAGCAACTCGGCGTTTACGAACTTGCCAAAGGCGCGGCGAACTTCAACGGTTATGTTACCATTACCAACGGTTCAAAGAACTTCGGCAAAGTGAACGTTTCCGGCAGCATGACTTACGGCGGGAAAACTTACCGTCTGCAAAAGAGCAACGGCAATCTTACTTTGGCAATCACCCAGGCGACCAATGCCGCCGCACCGTGGGATGCCGTCGCCGGAACTTCCGCTGAAATCGCTATGCCGGAAAGTGCTTCCGCATGCCTCTTTGAAGAGAGCGCTTCCGCGCCATCTCCGCTGGATGATACGCTCTTTGCCGACAACCAGACCTCCGATCTTACAATCTGGCAAACTCTGCCGGAATCCTCCATCGGTGTAAGCACACTTGTTGAAAACACCCAAAACATCAACACCAAATTTGAGCTGCTCGCGTAAAATGGTAAAAAAAATCCAGGGCTGCAGCAGAACTTCTGCCGCAGCCCTTTTTACCATTCAAAAAAATAAATATATTACCACACCTGTCCCTGTTTTTCAAAGTAAGCAGCGACATTGGGAATAAATGGCTTGATCAATTTCTTGATTGCAACTGCGTACTCCCGGATCTCCCACTGGGCATGATCGCTGTCACGCAATTCAAGGAAATGAAGCAGATTGGAAAGATCCACCGTTCCCCAGAATGTCACCATCATATTCTGCGGCAGCACCCCCCTTGCCTGTTCACGGCAAACGCCGCCGGCAAGCAATTTCTCGTAAAGAGCCAAACTTGCCTGATTGTGCTCTGCAATCAATCCGGCAAGAGCAGTTCCGTCAAAATCCGGATCACTGAACGATGCCTGACGGTTGTTTTCCGACTGACGGCGCAACTCAACCGGAGTGTAAAATTCCATATCAATCTCGGTATACCGACGGGAAATTTCATTGTAACTCCAAGTACGGTGACGGTGCCATTGCCCACGGACAAAAAGCGGACAATGGATGCTGAAAGTAAAAACCATGTGTTCCAGAGGACTGGTATGCTTGTTGGCGATCAAATACTCCAACAGCTTCACGTCCCGCTCTTCCATCTCACTTTTCAGTTTTCCGAAAGAAACCCTTGCCGCATTGACGATTGTCGATTCATTGCCAAGATGATCTATCAAACCTACCCAACCCTGACCGTCAAGTACTTTTACATGATTGGTCGGCGGCACATTAAGATGTTCCATAATCGTACTCCTGAAATTATTTGCTCAACAAAAAAGATACTTGCAGTGAATATAACACCAAATTCATAATAATGCAAAAGAAATCCGGCAAATTTTTTACTTTTTGCCGGAATTTCATATCAAAAAGATCACAACCCCAAATCTTTAACATGCTGACGCCGACGTTCCAACTCGGTGAGCAATATTTTGCGGAGGCGGATATTTTTTGGAGTAACTTCCACTAATTCATCATCTTCAATATATTCAAGGGCTTGTTCCAGTGACATCTTTCGTGCCGGAGCGATTTTCATATTCCGGTCGCTCCCGGCTGCCCGCAAGTTGGTCAACTGTTTGGCACGCTGGACATTGACCACCAGATCACCATCTTTGCAGTGCTCGCCAACGATCATACCTTCATAAGCATCTGTTCCCGGTTCAATGAAAAACTCTCCGCGCTGTTGCAAACCATCAATAGCAAACGGCAGAGCTTTACCATTAGCCATACTGACCATGACTCCGTTGATACGCCCGGGGATCGCTCCTTTATAAGGTTCATAGTGGTCAAAAATATGGTTAACGATCGCTTCTCCCTGACTGGCAGTCAAAGCCTTGCTGCGAAAACCGATCAATCCACGGGTCGGAATAAAGAAATCCAACACCTGACGGTTGCCGCGGGATTCCATCTGGATAAGTTCACCGCGGCGCAGACCGACCATTTCGATAATGCGTCCAGCAAAATCATTGGGGACATCAACCGTCAATCTCTCGACCGGCTCATTCTGGATGCCATCAATCTCTTTGCAGATGACCTGCGGCTTGCCCACCGAGAATTCATACCCTTCCCGGCGCATGGTTTCCACCAGGATCGCCAAATGCAGAACTCCGCGACCGGAAACATTGAAAGAATCCCCGCTCATCGCTTCGACCCGCAATGCCACGTCCCGTTCGGTTTCATTAAAAAGCCGCTCCCGCAACTGACGGCTGCTGACAAATTTACCCTCTTTGCCAAAAAACGGCGAATCATTGATCCGGAAAAGCATCGACAATGTCGGTTCATCAATGGCAATCGGCGGCATTGCTTCCGGAGTTTCAGCATCGCAAATCGTATCGGAAATATCAATATCCGGAATACCGACTATTGCACAAAGATCGCCGCAGGCAACCCGGTCAGTTTCCTGCCTGCCCAACCCCTCAAAGGTGAAAAGCTGTTTCACGTGCGCCGGAGCAACCGTACCATCACGTTTTATAATGGAAAGCGGCTTTTTCAGATTCAGTTCACCCCGATAGACCCTGCCGATACCGATTCGTCCGACAAAGGTTGAATAATCCAATGTCGCCACCTGCAGCTGAACAGCGCCTTCACGAACCGGAGGCGGAGGAACACAATCGATCATCGCATCCAGAAGCGGAGTAAAAGATTCCGGTTTATCGTCCAGATTGCGGATCGCCCATCCGTCTCTGCCGCTGGCAAACAGCGTGGGAAAATCCAACTGCTCATCGGAAGCGTCCAATTCGCAGAACAAATCAAAGACCTTATTCTGGATTTCTGCCGGACGGGCATCGGGCTTGTCCAATTTGTTGATAACCACCACCGGACGCAGGTTGAGCGCGAGTGCTTTGTCCAATACAAAACGGGTCTGCGGCATCGGACCTTCTGCGGCATCGACCAGCAACAGTACGCCGTCGGCAAGTTTCAAAACCCGCTCGACCTGACCACCGAAGTCACTGTGTCCCGGAGTATCGATCAAGTTGATTTTAGTATTGCGGTACGTGATACTGATGTTTTTAGAAAGGATCGTGATCCCGCGCTCGCGTTCGAGGTCATTGCTGTCCAAAAAACACTCTTCGACCACCTCATTATCACGAAAAAGTTTTGCCTGACGGGAAATTTTATCCACCAGCGTAGTTTTGCCGTGGTCAACGTGAGCAATAATTGCAATATTTCGGATATCCATAGGTTTTTCTCTGTTTATCTTTTATCAAAAATGCATATTTGTATAATATACATCCGGAAACATTGTTGTGCAAGTCTCCACCGCATCATGGACGATGCTTTTTTGCAGAGAAAAAAATGCCTACTCCTTGCCATCCAGTATCTCTCCCGCCCGGCGCATCTGACTGCGGAATTTACCGGGAGGCATTCCTTTGCGGCGGCTGAATACCCTGGAAAAGTAGAACTGATCACAAAATCCGGAGGCAAATGCCACCTCTGCAACCGTGGCACCGGGGTCTTCGCGCCACATTTTTTCGGCGATTTTCAATCTGGCATCAACCAGCAACCCTTTGAAACTGGTCTGGTAGTTATTTCTCAAAAACTGGGAAATCGTCGACACGCTCCGTCCGAGTTTTTTCGCCATATCCGGCAAGCGGATATCTTCAGCAGCATGTTTCTCTATATAAAGATCAATTTCACTGCGAAGCCGATCCCCCTGCAGCACAGCCAATTCACGAACTGCGATATAATCAATCAGGGTTTTTAAAACGCCAAGTACCGCCTGCAATTTTTCGGCAGTAAAACATGGCAGTTCCAAATACGCTTCACGCATTTTACTGCGAACATCCGCCGGAAGTTTATCCCATTGCGGTTCAGGATCACCATCAATACGGAATTGCCCGAACATTACAAATCCGGCGGTCCGGTTGCGAACTTTTACCGGAGCAATACACTCGTGCAGTCCGGCATGACAGCGGTAATTGATAATCTGATTTTTCTGAACTGCCTCCTGTTGCTTGCGACAATCCATGGAAACGCACTTCTCATAGCCGTCAGATTCAGAGTGAACCAGTGAACAAAATGAACTGTTGCGCATCTCCTTGCCGCGCCGCAAAGGTTCTCCTGAAGCAGAGAAAAAAGTAACCCGGACATCCAGCAACGACGAAAAATCATCCAGCAGACGCTGAACTTCATCGCTGAGAAAAAGCTCCATCGGCATATTGCTCATCGGTTACCTCCTGAAAATAGTGTTATGGTATAAATATACACCATGTTTGCAAAAAAGTCCATACAACAATGTAAAATTATACTGGCAAATTTACATTTGATGCTCTATATTATATCAGAACTGCAAAGAAACATCCAACAATTAATAAAGGATATCAGCAAATGGAATTCAATATCGCAGAGATCAGCAAAGGATTTGCCCTTGACGGGGTCTTCGTCACCGCCCAAAGATTTGGGACTGGTCACATCAATGATACATTCAAAATGTCTACAGACAAACAAACTTATATCCTGCAGCGGATCAACACCGCCATTTTCCGCCAGCCCGAACAATTGATGGATAACTTCGTCCGGGTATCCAGACATATTGAAGGAAAAATCGCCGCAGAAAAAATCGCCAATCCTGCCACCCGCAGACGTTTTCTGCAAGTAGTAATGTCCCACAGCGGACAACCGTTTTTCGTGGATACCGACGGCAACTTCTGGAGATGCTATATTTTCGTTGATGAAGCCCGCACCTACGATGTGCTGGAAAAAGCGGAACAGGCTTTTGCAGCAGCCAAGGCTTTTGGTGCATTCCAAAACGACCTTGCCGATATGCCCGGCAGACTCAATGAAACGATCGCCAATTTTCATAACACTCCCAGCCGGTTCGCCGATCTCAAAGCAGCGGCAGCAGCCGATAAATGCGGCAGACTCAAAGATGTTCAGCCGGAACTTGATTTTATCATGGCACGGGAAGCAGAATATTCCCTTTTGCTCAATGAACTTGCCGCTGGCAATGTTTTTGAACGAACCACTCACAACGATACCAAACTCAACAATGTTCTGATCGATGACCTGACCGGAGAAGGGATCTGCGTAATCGACCTGGACACGGTCATGCCCGGATTGCCTCACTACGACTTCGGCGATATGGTGCGTACCGGCACCAGCCCTGCTCCCGAAGACGAACTGGATCTCTCCAAAGTAGGTATGCGCTTTGAAATGTTTGAAGCTCTGCTGCGCGGATTTCTCTCCACAGCCGGCAACTTTCTCAACGCCCGGGAAAAAGAACTGCTCCCATTCTCCGGAAAACTCATCACTCTGGAAATCGGCATGCGTTTCCTGACCGACTACCTTTCCGGGGATGTGTATTTCAAAATCCATCGGGAACATCACAATCTCGACCGGTGCCGCACCCAGATCAAACTTGCTCAATCCATCGAACAGCAATTCGATGCAATGCGCAAACTCTGCGATTCTCTCTGAAAAACAGCCGCACAGCGGAAAAGGAGATGTTCCTTTTCCGCTTTTTTCTGTTTTCAGGCTTTTTTTGCTTGACTTTACAAAAAAAAGCGTTATCTTACATTCAACAAAGCAATCAATCAACATTGGAGATTTTTGATATGGCTTTTATGGAATGCCGTTTCCACTCGGTCAGCCTTGCCCGGGCTGTAAATATGAATGTGATCATCCCGCAATACAAAGATAAGGAATCTCTGAAAATCGTTTTTTTGCTTCATGGTCTTTCTGATGATGCCTCCATGTGGTTCAGACGGACATCGGTTGAGCGTTATGCAGACATGTACAATATGATGGTGATAATGCCGGACGGAGGCAGAAGTTTTTACACCGATGCTGTTGCCGGAGATAATTACTGGACTTTTATTTCAGAAGAATTGCCGCAAACCGTCCAGGCGTTGTTCAATGTAACGGTCTGCCGGGAAAACTCCTATGCAGCCGGTCTGTCCATGGGCGGATACGGAGCATTGAAACTGGCACTGCGCTGCAGAAATAAATTTACAGCTGCAGCAGGATTGTCCAGTTTAACCGATATAAAATACCGGTTCAAAGCGGAAGATTCCGCCTCCTGGCGTCCGGAAATGCGCCGGATATTCGGTTCTCCATCGCAACTGGTTCCCCGCAAAAATGATCTCTTCGCGCTGGCGAAAGAAGCCGTTTCGGCCGGAGAAAATCTCCCAAATATACTTTCGATCTGCGGCAGTGAAGACTTCATGATCATGGACAACCGGAAATTCAACAAACACATGAGAAAGATCAATTATCCGGGATATTATTCCTATGAACGTCCGGGAAGTCACAATTGGCAATTCTGGGATACGTACATACAGGATGCTTTTAAATTTTTCAACGACGGCACTCTTCCGGAGTAATCTATGCTTCAACAAAGAATTTCACCTGCCAAAGTTCTGTTTTTCACCGGCGAAACGGTGACATTTCACCTTTCCGGAGTGCCGGAAAAGGCTGGGAAAGTTCTTTTGCGTACCAATATTTGCGGCGGCAAAGCAAAAATCTCCGAAGAGATCAATAAAACTGAAACCGGACGGATGCCGGAAAACAGCGACTGGCACGACTTTGACATGCATAATTGCGGCAGCGGTTGTTTTGAAATAACCCTGCCTTTGGTGGAAATCGGTATTTTTGAAGCAAAATGCTGTTTCCTGCCCGCCGACGGTTCGCCGGCTCTCTGGGCTCAAGGGGACAACTTTACCATTAAAGTCACTGCCAACAGCAACATCGACGGCAATGGAATATACTGCTGTTTCGTCCGCCAATGGGGCAAATGGATGCATTTGCCGGTATCCCCGGAACAGCCGGATTTCACCATTCTTGATCAACAGGGCTTCACCATCGTACCGCCTTCCGGAACCTTCCGCAGTGTCATTGCCAATCTTGATCACATTTTCAACACGCTTAATTGCCGGATACTGCAGCTGCTGCCGATCCATCCGACTCCGATGGCTTACGGCAGGATGGGACGGTTCGGCAGTCCTTTCGCCGCAACGGATTACTTTTCCGTAGATCCGGCGCTGGCGGAATTCGATCCACATGCCACCCCGATGGAACAGTTTACTGAATTGATCGATGCCGTTCACGCCAGATGCGGCAGAATATTTATGGATCTGCCGGTTAACCATACCGGATGGGCATCAAAATTACAGAATGAACATCCGGAATATTTCATCCGGGATGAAAACCGCCGTTTTGTCAGTCCCGGCGCATGGGGCGTGGTATGGGCAGACCTCTGTCAGTTGGATTACAGCAAACCACAGGTCAGAGATCTGATGGCAAAAGTATTCCTTTTCTGGTGCAGACATGGTGTTGACGGATTTCGCTGTGATGCCGGTTATATGGTGCCTCCGGAAGCGTGGGAATATATAATTGCCAAAGTACGCAATGAATATCCGGATACCACATTCCTGCTTGAAGGACTGGGAGGTCCCATCCCGGTTCAGGAACAACTGTTGGAAAAAGTCGGTCTTGACTGGGGATATTCTGAACTTTTCCAAAATTACACCCGGGATGCGATCAGCAATTATTTCCCCGGGATGCTCTCATCGGTAAAACGCGGCGGTGTGTTGGTCAACTTCGCAGAAACGCACGACAATCTGCGCCTGGCATCGAACGGGAAAACTTATGCTAAATTACGTTTTCTGGTCAACGCCCTGCTCTCTTGCGGCGGCACATTCGGTTTCGCCAACGGCGCAGAATTTTTTGCGACTGAAAAAATCGATGTCCATCAATGCGGCGCATTGAATTTCGGAGCCTTTGACAACCTTTGTACTCTTGCCGGTAAATTGAATATCTTATTGTCCACTCATCCGGCATTCAGCTGCTCGGCCGATATATCCCTGATCCAGCAGGGTCCGGGAAATGTCATTGCTGCAATCCGTAAGGGGGAAAATATCCCTCCTCTGCTGATATTGCTCAATCTGGATTGTGAAAATCCCGCCGAAGTCCACTTCCCGCTTCAGCCATACGAGTCCGGCAAAGACTTGCTTACCGGACGGCAGATCCCCATGCTGAATTGTGACAACGGTATGCAAAAAGTATTCCTTTCTGCCGGAGAAGGCATCTGCTTGAGTTTCGATGATTTTGTAATTCCGGAAAAATTGCCGCTGTTGACATCACAACGAATCGGACTGATGGTTTCTGCCATGGCATATAAAGCGGCGGCGGCATTTGTTTCACCGGTGCAAGCGGCACATTGTCACCCTGAAAAATTGTGCCTGGATCCGGTCAAATTCGTTGAAAATATTTCCGGTCTCTCACCAGCTCCGATCACCCACTGGTACTATCCGCAGGACAGCAAACGCACTGTCATGGCTGTACCCGGTGACCTGCTAATGCTGCACAGTTCAGCCCCGTTTGAAGCAGAACTGCACCGGGGCGACATCAATGTTTGCAAAACGCTCTGCCTGAAACAGTCAACCGGGGAATTCTTTGCTCTGCTTACGCTGCCAAAACATCAAAAAAATCTTCCGGAAAAATTCACCGTCCGCCTGACCGTCTTTGAAACCGGCAGAATCGTCAAAACCAGCGGACAACTCCTGCTCAACGCCAATCCAGAAAAACGGCTTATACATCTGAAAAAAAACTGGCAGGAGTGTGCCGGCAGAATCGTCTTTGCTTCCAATGATCGCAGTTCTTACGCGATGTTCAGTGCCTGCTGGGGGCATTTGCACAGTAAATATGATGCGATGCTGGCAGTCAATAACGAAAAAGGCTTCCCGGCTGACCGCTATGTGCTTTTTTCCCGATGCCGGGCATGGCTGATCGTAGATGGTTATTCCCGGGAATTGAACCGTCAAAATCTGGAAAGTTTTTGTTCTCATCCAGATAACCGGGCGCAATGGGTATTCCGGCTGCCGGACGGTAGAGGCGGCAAATGTACGCTGCAAGTTGAATTCCGAATGGCAGAAAATGCCGATGCCATTGAGTTAAAATTTCACCGAAAACTCCGGGATGACGGGATCACACCGGATGCAAAACTGATTCTGCGTCCGGATCTGGAAGACCGGGTCCACCATAATTTGACCAAAGCATGCAACGGAGCAGAATTCTCTTTTCCCGGTGCCGTTACCGCGCGTCCTGACGGATTCATTTTTCAGCCGGAGAAACGCAAATTAAGTGTCAGTATATCTTCCGGCAAATTCATTTGCGAACCGGAATGGCATTACATGATTGATCTGCCATTTGAAAGATACTATGGCATGGATGATAAGACCGACCTTTTCAGTCCCGGATATTTCTCCGTTCCGATCCAACCGGGAGAAGATGTTATATTATCGGCATCAGCAGATATCGGCGCACCAGCCCCGATGCCCAATTTTCCGGAAGCAGTCTTTCCGGAAACGGTAAAAGTGGAGGAGATAGCCGTCGATGCCCTGCGCAGATTTGTAACCGAACGGGATGGTTTAAGTACTGTCATTGCCGGTTACCCGTGGTTTCTGGATTGGGGCAGAGATACTTTTATCGCCTTGCGCGGATTGGTAAAATTCCCGGAATTCCGCACTAAAGCCGCCGAAATCATCCGCCGTTTTGCCGCTTTTGAAAAATCCGGAACCATTCCAAATATGATTTGCGGCAGCAATGATTCCAACCGTGACACCTCGGATGCACCGCTCTACCTGATTGTGGCTGTCCGTGATTATATTGCGGCAAGTGGAGATGAAAAATTCCTGAATACCGACTGCGGAGGCAGACCGCTTAAAGAAATTCTGTTTTCCATTATTAACCATTACCGGCAGGGAACTCCCAATGGAATATATATGGACCAACAAAGCGGGTTGATCTTCAGTCCATCGCACTTCAGTTGGATGGATACCAATTATCCGGCGGGGACTCCGCGGGAGG
>SUWL01000081.1 GCA_015061495.1 Lentisphaerota bacterium | reverse complement strand
CGCCGTCTGATTATCCCCGGCAATATCTGTTTTCCATGCTCCGGCGGCATTCAATATGACCGCCGCTGTTAAAAAAAGAATGATTTTTTTCACGATAGATTATCCTTTCCATTATCGTTGACTCTGAATTTAATATAGCATTGGAAAAATAAAAAACTTGTATAAAAGTGCATAGAAGTTGTATCGGATGCTCAAAATACTCAAATATCTGTTTGCAAAAGCGGCAAAGCTGTGTTATAATATATCGTACTGCTATAGGAGAAGACAAATGTACAAAATTTTAACTAAAAGTGATGAATTACCGGCTTTTTTCCCGCTGACCATGACCTTCAGCAACGATATGCCGGATACCGGGGAACACTCCCATGACTGCGTTGAGATCGGTATCGTTCTGCGGGGCAAGGCTGCCCACTTGTACAACGGTGATACCCGTTTTCTGTATCCGGGCGATGTACTCATCCTTGCTCCGGAACAGCGGCACAGTTTTCCGGAGGTGGAAAATTTTTCCATGTGCAATGTGCTTTTCCATCCCCGGGAGTTGAACATCCCGCAGCAGGATCTGGTGAAGTTTCCCGGTTTTCAGGATATTTTCAACCCTGATCCTGATGATTATGAGAGCTGCCGTCACTTTTTTCATCTGGTGGATGATGACTTCCGTCATATACGTATGTTATTGTCGCTTATGAGAAAAGAACAGAAAAATATCGGCCGCAGCGGTTACCGCAGTGCCATGCTCGGTCTGTTTATGAATTTCCTCTGCCATTTGTTGAGATCATATTGCAGCAGTAATGAATCAGCCGTGCCGAATTACTATGAGCAAAATGTGGAATCAGCGGTGAAATATTTGAAAATGCACTACCTTAAACCGTTTGATCTGGAGTATCTTCTGAAAATTTCTGCGATGAGCCGCAGCAACTTTATCAAACGTTTCCGGATCGTTGCCGGAGTTTCCCCCATGCAGTTCGTCATCCGCAAGCGTATCGCGCACGCCGCCCGGATGATTGCCGTCAGCGACCTCCCGATTTCGCAAATCGCCATTGAATGCGGCTTCTGTGACAGCAGTCACTTTTCCAAATGTTTCCGCAATGTAACCGGTGAATCTCCCCGGACATACCGGCAGCGTATGCGTCAGTATTCCGACCGGGAAAATTTCTGGAGCGACCGGAATATCGACAATCCTTTTGTCATGGATTGGCAGTGAGCTGCAGCCGGATTTCCCGGGCAGACACGCCGGTATTTTTTGTCAGTTGAAAATACCGCAGATACGTTTGACACTCTCCCGCCTTTCGCGGTCCTTTGAGCCGTAAGCCAGCTACGCCGGGAATGCATGCAAGACGCAAGATGGTTCATTTTGCCGGGAGTTGGCGTTTTTTCCGCAATTTCGACAGATTATGCAGAACAAACGGCCGGGTGGCAAAGGTTATACCCCCGATAAATGCCGGCAGGAAGATGATGAAAAAAACCGCTCCGATATGAAAGAGCCAGGAAACTCCGCAAATCGGCATCAATAATCCGCTCAAGGCAAATGCGATCATATTACCGAAACATTGGGTGGATGATGCAAAACCGAATACCGCCCCGCGTTTGCGCGGCGGTGTGATCGATGACAGCACTTTTTGCAGTACCGGCTGCATTCCTCCGGCGGCGGCATAGAGCAGCACTCTGCCGGCAGTGAAGATCCACAAATTGCCGGTCGCACCTTGTATGACCATCGTCACCGCCGCAATCAGCATTACCGGCACGATCAGACAAACCACCGGATACCGGTCGGACAGATACCCGAAAAGCACCCCGGAAAAGATCGCTGCTCCGCAAACTATCGCACTGGAAACCCCTGTCCAAAAGGCGGCACTTGCCGGACTGGTCATCTCTTCGATTTTCAATGCAACATAACCGATTTCAAAACTGCGGACAAAGCCCAACACCATGAAAAGCATCAGCAAAACCCATACCGCATGAGTGAATTTCGGCAGCAGCCGGGAGAAAAATCCACCCTGGATATGGCTCTTTACTTTTACCAGCCGGATCTCACCGTCACGGGTGAATAAGATCGCTATCCCGCTGATGAAATAAAGTATTCCGCAGAACCAGAATGCTTCTTTATAACCATAAAAGTCGATCAGCAATCCGCCGATGACGAATCCCAGCATCGCTCCGCCCCAGATGGCAGTCGAGAGTACTCCCAAGGCAAATCCCTGATATTTTTCCGGGGTGTTCCGGACGATCATCGTTTGACTTGCCGCCGTCGTTCCGGCACACGCCGCCGAGAGAAAACGCAGCAGCACCAGCACGAATACCGTCGGTGAATATGCCATTGCCGGGAAGATCACCGCCGTAAGAAATGTACCGCGCAGCAGCATCGGTTTCACGCCGAACCGGTCGGCAAGCACTCCCCAGATCGGATTGAATACCGCATACGCCATCGTTCCGAAAAAGTTGAATGCCGTGATCGCCGCCGCCAGTTCCACCTTGTCGGTAACTCCCAGCACATCTTTGATGAAAAGCGGAACAAAAGGAATGAACGCCTGAAATCCGGCAAGAATAAGCAACTGCGAAAACCACAACATTGCCAGATTGAGTTTCCACGACACCTGCGGAGCAGTTCCGGCATTTCCAATGGCAGACATATACTATACCTTTTTTTGATAAAAAATTGCGCCGTCCAAGGCGGTAAGGTGAATATCGCATAATATACTTCTTAACCGCTTTTTTTTCAAGATGCTTCACGGCGATAAGCAAATTGTTTGTCTCTTTTCACTCCGCGGCGGCAAGCACTTTATCCGCGAAATTCCGCAGCACTTCCGCTTGCCGTGATGCGATCCTATTTGCCGCATGATCTTTTCCGGAAATTGCGCTGACGGGCGGCTTCATAAAGCAGGATCGTTGCCGCCGAAGCCACATTCAGCGAATCTATTTTGCCCAGCATGGGGATGTTGACCTTGAGATCGGCCTGATCCATCCAGAAATCGGTCAATCCGGTCTGTTCAGCTCCCACGACGATCGCCACCGGTTGAGTCAGATCCACATCGGTATATTTGAAATCCGTATGCGGCGTGGCAGCGAGGATCTGGACATTGCGCGCCCGCAAATACGCCAGAGCGGATTCATTGTCACACACAGCCACCGGCACGGAAAAGATCGCTCCGGTGCTTGCCCGGATGACATTGGGGTTGTAAAGATCGGTCTTTCTCTCGCAGACGATCAATGCGTCGGCTCCGGCGGCATCGGCACTGCGGAGCATCGATCCGAGATTGCCGGGTTTTTCGATGGTTTCCGCCACCAGATAGAGCGGTGCATCGAATTCCGGCAGCATATCCAGCTCATGTTTCCGCATTTTTGCCACGGCAAGCAAACCTTCCGGGCGATCCCGGTAGGTGACTTTTTCCAGCAGATGCGGAGCCAGCCGGGTAACTCTCACGCCGGATGCGGCGATCTCTTCCAACAGGGGGAACTCGTTGCTTCCGAGGAAGTGTTCCGGTGAAAAATAACACTCCACCAGTTCCATGCCGTACTCCCGGGAGCGGGTCAGTTCCCGGTAGCCTTCCAGAATGGTGAGGTTTTCTTTGTCACGGGTACGGCGGTCACGAAGTTTGACCAGGTGTTTCAACGCCGGATTCTGGGCGCTGGTGATGGTTATATATTCCATAAAAATACCGTCTTTCGCTTGATGTGTGTTTTTTTGTCACGCTGCCGGGTCATAAATATACACTGGCACACCGGTATTTTCAAGTTTTTTCCCGGAAAATCATTGCGGCACGTTTCTTGCTGGATGGTAAAGTGAATACTTTGAACAGCCAAAGGAGGATACAATTATGAACATCGAAAAATTCACCACCAAAAGCCGCGAAGCTCTCATGCTCGCCAAAAATCTCGCCGAAAACGGCAAACACACCGAATTGCGCCCGCTCCATCTGCTTGCCGCTTTGCTCACCGACAGCGAAAGCCTCGTAAGTTCCATCGTGGAAAAATTGGGTGTCAACCGGGAGTTCCTCAACCGCAAAATTTCTTCCGCCATGCAGGAACTCCCCCGCGTGGATAACCTCAACAGCGAAGTTGTCATGACCCGGGAATTCAGCGCAGTTCTCAATGATGCCATGAAAAAAGCCGCCGAAATGAACGATGAATATGTGAGCGTCGAACATCTCATGCTTGCGCTTGCTTCCGGCAGCAGCAAAGCCGCCGGTCTGCTTCACGATGCCGGTATCACCGCCGAAAAGGTTCTCAACGCCCTGCAGTCACTGCGCGGCAATCAACGCGTGACCTCCGCCGATCCGGAAGCGACCTTTGAAGCTTTGAAAAAATATTCCCGTGACCTGACTTTAATGGCGATGCAGGATAAACTTGATCCGGTCATCGGCAGAGATGATGAGATCCGCCGCGTGATCCAGATCCTTTCCCGCCGTACCAAAAACAATCCGGTGCTGATCGGGGAACCCGGTGTCGGTAAAACCGCTATCGTCGAGGGGCTTGCCCGCCGGATCGTCCGCGGCGATGTCCCCGAATCCCTCAAAGAACGTCAGCTGGTCGCTCTGGATATGGGCGCCCTGATCGCCGGTGCGAAATACCGCGGCGAATTTGAAGAACGCCTTAAAGCCGTACTTAAAGAGGTCACTGCCGCCGAAGGAAAGATCATCCTTTTCATCGACGAACTGCACACCGTCGTCGGAGCCGGTGCTTCTGAAGGTGCCATGGATGCCGGAAATCTCCTCAAACCCATGCTCGCCCGCGGCGAACTGCACTGCATCGGTGCAACCACGCTGGATGAATACCGTAAATATATTGAAAAAGATGCCGCTTTGGAACGCCGCTTCCAGTCGGTGCTGGTCAATCCGCCATCCGTGGAAGACACCATTTCCATTTTGCGCGGACTGAAAGAACGTTACGAATTGCATCACGGTGTCCGCCTCAAAGACAGCGCGCTGGTTGCCGCGGCGGTACTCTCGGACAAATATATCGCTGACCGCTTCCTGCCGGATAAAGCGATCGATCTGGTCGATGAAGCCGCCGCCGCTTTGCGTACCGGGATCGACAGCAGTCCGCTGGAACTGGATGAAAACCGCCGCAAACTCATGCAGCTGGAAATCGAATTGACCAGTTTGCGCAACGAAAATGACCCCGCCGGGATCAAACGGCGCGAACTGCTGGAAAAAGAGGCCGCCGAATTGCGCGAACAGGGCAAGGAACTGCAGGCACGCTACGACAATGAAAAACGGTCCATTTCCGCATTGCGCGATTGCCGGGAAGCCCTCGATCTGGCCAAAGGGCAACTCGAAAAAGCCGAACGTTCATACGATCTGGAACGTGCCGCCGAATTGCGCCACGGCGTGATCCCCAAACTGGAAAAACAACTCGCCGATGCTGAAAATGCCATCCATGCCGCCAGTGCTTCCCGGATGCTTAAAGAGGAGGTCGATGAAGAGGATATCGCCGCTATCATCAGTTACTGGACCCATATCCCGGTAACCAAACTGGTTCAGAGCGAAAAGGAAAAACTTCTCGCCCTTGCCAAGGTCCTCCATCAGCGGGTCATCGGTCAGGATGAAGCCGTCACCGCCGTAAGTGATGCTGTCTTGCGTGCCCGTGCCGGACTGCATGATCCCGCCCGGCCGCTGGCAAGTTTCATTTTTTTAGGTCCCACCGGTGTGGGAAAAACGGAACTCGCCCGGGCTCTGGCAGAACAGCTCTTTGACGATGAACGCGCCATGATCCGGATCGACATGTCCGAATATATGGAGAAATTCAGCGTTTCACGCCTCATCGGTGCGCCTCCGGGATATGTCGGCTATGAAGAGGGCGGTCAGCTTACCGAAGCCGTCCGCCGCCGCCCCTATGCAGTGGTGCTTTTTGACGAGATCGAAAAAGCTCACGGCGACGTGTTCAACATCCTGCTGCAGATCCTCGATGACGGCAGGATCACCGATTCCCAGGGCAGAACCGTGAACTTCAAAAACACCATCATCATCATGACCAGCAATCTGGGCAGCAATATGATCCTGGAAAATCACGGCAAAAATGAGGATGTTCTCAAAGATGCCCTGAATCAGGAGCTGCGCCGCCACTTCCGCCCGGAATTTCTCAACCGGATCGACGAAACGTTGATATTCAAGTCGCTCAATAAAGAGGAATTGCGGGAAATCGCCGCCATTCAGGTGCGCAAACTCGCCGCCAGATTGCTGGAAAACGGCATCAAACTGCAGCTTGATGATTCCGCTTACGATCTGATCGCCCAAGCCGGATACGATCCGGATTTTGGTGCCAGACCGCTGAAACGCGCCGTCGTCAAACTGCTGGAAAATCAGCTTTCATACCGGATCATTTCCGGAGAATTCACCGAAGGCACCTCCATCCGGGTCACTGCGGTCAACGGTCAACTGACCTTTACCGCCGAAGCCAGGGAGATGCCGTGAGGCAGGATGATCTCCTTCTTTCCGGAAGCGTGATCGATTTCAACGGAAATATTGCCCAATGGAGTCGGCACGATTCCGGATAGCACCTTAACTCCGGCGAAAACCGGATCGAAATGCACCTCTTTCCAACCGGGGGCAGCTTGAGTGACCCCCAGCAGAATATCCCGGAAGTGGGCGGGAATATGGGCGCTCCAGGCGTGGCACAAACTGGTTTTGCCGTATTTTTCCACGGTCGCCCATGATTCCGGAGTGGTGGTCAAACCCAAATCATGCCAATATCCCCAGCGGCGGCGGATGCAGTCGATGACTTCGACTTTTCTGCCGTGCATTTTCAATGCTTCAAAGAGGTAGTAGATGAAATACGGTGAAGCTCCCCGGGGTTCTCCGGTCACGGCGACTTCCCGGGAAACGGTATCCAGCGCGCAACTCAACAGCGGTTCCTCCAGCAAGCCGTTGATAATGGCACAGACGGCACTGCGCGGTTCATCCAGAATATCTCTGCCCGCCTTACTGCAGAGGAATCCGGAGAGAAATTTCCGCAATTTCCCGGCGGCATCATGGTCATATTCCACGGTAATGCCGCTGGTTTTCTCTAAAATCGCCACCTTTTCCAGTGTGCAGAGCAGGATCATATTTCCCAGCACCGGGAAAGGTTCTTTGCTGTGGTCGAATCCCCAATCGTAAAAGTTCCAGAATCTGCCGTCCTTTTGAAAAGCTCCGCTCCCGTCCCGCAGCTCAAGGAAGTACTTCAATACCCGGGCGATCCGCCGGTGCTGTTCCTGAAACAGCTGCGTGCTGCCGCTTTGAAACCAGTGATCATAGATGGTCAGTATCCAGCAGAGGGAAAAGTCCGGAATGATGGTGTTCCACCGCGCTGCCGGAGCAAATGCCCGGGTCAAACCGCAGGCACTGTCCGTTTCACCGATCATCCTGATCCCCCGGCGCAAAAGAGTGGTATCCGTACTCAACGCAAATGTATTGATCGCCTGGATGCGGGCATCGCCCCACCATTGCACCTGTTCCCGCCACGGACAGTCGGTGTAGGTGTCTGCGGCACACGCCTTTTGGGTATTGACCGCCATGGTGTAGAGGTCATTGAGCAGCTTTTCCGAAGCGTGAAATTCACCGGTAAAGTGCCACGGATAACTCAAATCCCGCAGAAAAATGCGGATATTGACCCCTTTGCCGCCCCGGATGACGGCAATGGTAAAGCGCATGCCCACGGGCATATCCAATTCATGACTGCCGCTTCCCGGGGCGAGTTTCACCCGGGCGGCAGTGGCGACCTGTCCGGCATCTTCCGGAGCGCGGACAAAGGGTTTGCCGTCAGGCAGAGCGGATTCGGTGAAAATCAAATCGACCCATTCACTGCCTGATGCGCCGGAATATTCCAGCAGGATCGTCCCCGGCCGGGTACGCCGGAAATCGTAAAGTTCCGCCCGCACCGTTCCATTTGCCGCCGGTTCCCAACGGGGATTCTCCCGGCAGTAAAGGGCGACCGGTTCATCGGCGGCATCGGGGGCATCTTTGCCCTGCCATGCGCTCTGCATGGTCAACACCGGTTCGATGAGCCGGCAGGAAAACAGCGGTGTTTCCCGCGGGACGATCCTGCCGTAAGGTTCGGTTTCGCTGTGGCGGCAGTAATCGGCATTTTTCCAGGCGGAATCATCGAAATTTGTACTCTGCCAGTTATGCGGGATCAGGTTCAGATCCGCATGTTCCTGCCAGACATATTGAAAGGAGGTTTTGAAAGTTCTTCTGCCGAATCCCTGCGGTTCAAAGACCTTTACTGAATTATCGCTGAATAATCCGAGTGACGGCAGTTCAAACAGCAGACCGCCGAGCAGTGCCGCCGGCTGGCAGAAAATATCCGGTGTCAAATGGATCACCCGTACGGCAAGCACGTTTTTACCCGTCTGCAGAAATGGTGCGATATCCACGGTATCAGCGGGCCAGCTGCCGTTGTAACCGGAACGTTCTGAACCGTAATTGACAAATTTGCCGTTGACATAGAGCATGTACCGGGAATCAGCGGTTATCCGCAACGGCGCACTGCCGGGAATTTCTGCAACTTCAAAGCTCTTGCGGAAAAACACCCGGCGTCCGCCCTCGTTGAAGTTACGGTCAAGCAGCCATATCCACGATGCCTGCGGAGAAAACATGGTCGTCATTGCGCCTCCAGAAATCTTTGGTACTCCTCTTCGCTGCCGATAAAACAGATATTGGTTTCACCCCGCAGCATATCCATGGTAAATTCCGCGGTATTTTCGGCGATGCACCGGTTGCGGAAAATATCGTAAACGTTGCTTTTCACCGGCAGTTTCAAACTCTTCGTCCCCGAAGTGGCGGCGTGGATGGAAAGAAATCTGCCGTTGAATGCCACCGGATCTCCGCTGCCGGTACAGCAATGGATTCCGGCTGCGGTCAGCAACTTGTTCCATTTCAGGCGGTTTATCGCCACATTCGGCAGATAGATGACGGTGAAATTTTCAGCTTTCAATATCTTTTCCTGAACCGGAAAGATCGCCGGATTCAACTGCATCCCATTGACATCGGCTTTTTTGGCAGGATCAATGGTGAAATCCATTCCCGTCAATTGTTTCATGCCTTGCGCGTCAAGTTTGTCATTGTGGAACATCCCGACACCGTAGCCGAATACCAGCGTACATCCATTCTTTTTGAATTTGTTTTCGATTGCCCGACGGATCTCTTTTGACGGATTGAAAATATTGGGAAATATGACCATTTTGTAACGGTCGGCAGGGAAGTCATCGCGCAGAATATCGGTCAGATAATATTCATCGGCGATACCGGCACCTGCGGAATTGAGTTCTCTGCGGACTTCACGCAGGACAGTTCCTGAAAATCCGACCGCTGTCGGCGAGATCAGTTTGAAACTTGCCGCATCGGTGAAAATCGCGATCCTGCTGTCAGTGGCGGTATTGAACTGCAAAGCCGCTTTGCCGATACGATTGCACTGCCCGATCACCCGCAGCAGTTCCGGGTCGTTGAACCAGCTGCCGGTCATATCGTAGAAATAAGTACTGGAATCGGTAGTCAGATTAAAGGCAAAATCCCGTTTCAGCAGACCGATATCTTCAAACAGACTGTCGGAATGGCATTGACCGTTTGCCCCGCCGAAGTGGGTGCGTGAATCGTTTTCGCTGAAAAGTTTCTGCCCCCGCAGCCGGACACTGCCGTGCGGCACCATACTGCCTCCGGGAGAACCGACACTGCGCATATTGTAATCCTGCGGCGGAGTGTAGAGGTTGACCAGACCGCTGTCCAGCAGTTTGAAAAAGGCGAGATGCCCGCTTTTTTCCATTTGCGGCTGGAGATAGAACATCGTATATCCGCCGTAACTGGCGATCAGTTTATCCGGGACCAGTTCCCGCATGATTTTATTGTGACAGATCGCCCAGTCGACCATAACTTCGGATTGGCAATCGATAAAGTCCAGTACCTGACGGTCTTTGACCGGGTCACGGAAAGTACCGTAAGTGCTTTGGCGGCGAGCTTCGGGCAGAGGTACTTCGGCAGAAACGATGGTCACATTTTTGCCCCAGGCTTTGGCAAGGGTGGCATCGCTGCCGTACTTTTTCCGCAGAAACTCCCGGAAGCGTTCACGCATCGCCTGACTGTAACCGTCAAAATCCTGCCGCCAGGTGGTATAATATTGATATTCGCCGCCGTCGCACTGGCTGACGGTACGGTAAACGGCAATATTTCCCGCATAGGGGGATTTTTCCAGATGGGTGATCATCGCTTTGAGAAAATTGACATTTTCCTGTTTCAGTTTTTCTGAAGCCGGAGAAGAAAGTTTGGTATTGATGCCGCCGTAAATGGTAGTCATTTCTCCGGGATTTTCCTGAATGAACCATTCCGGAGCATCCAAACCGATGGAA
>SUWL01000080.1 GCA_015061495.1 Lentisphaerota bacterium | reverse complement strand
CCGGTTAGATCGAATCCGTGTTTGCCGGTTTAACAAATCACAACTTATGTGATATGTTTTACACGTTAACAGAAATGTTTGTTTATAAGTTCCTGCTTGGGTTTCACAAAATTTGGGACATTATCAAACAAGAATAAAAACAGCAAAATTCCGGATTTTTTGACGGCTTTGACGATCAACTCTTGCAATGTGCCGCACTTATGCTATATTCTATTGGAATGAAGTTATTATGGTTGTATTTGTTGAGATGCAATCATACCGGCGGTGGCGCATTGCGGGCAAGTTTCACAAAATTTTAAATATTACCGTTTTTTTTCACTTCCGGGTGTCATATTTCACGTTTCAAGTGTTCATATATCATTGAAACAAAAAATCTGCAGACAAAAAACTTTTTGAAGAAAGATTTTAATATGGAAAACAGTATCGGATCACCGCAGGCAGACAGATTGACCGCCGCACTTGATTTCGTGCCGCGCCTCAATCTGGCTGTACAGCAGAATGCAGTCACCTTTATCCGCAGCATCACGCTGAATAATCAAAGCGGCAGTGATCTTGCCGCTCTGGAGTGTGTCCTTACCGCTGAACCGGAATTCATCCGGGAAAAGGTCCTGAATATCGAACAACTTAAATCCGGCGAAGAGATGATCATCAACGATCCGGAACCGGTCCTCAATTACGATCTGCTCGCCGGATTGGACGATTGCATCCGGGGCAAATTGTTTCTGCAAGTCAGAACTCCGGAGGGTAAAATTTTTGAATCCGCTTACGATTGTGACGTCTTTGCCCCGGATCAGTGGCTCGGCTCCCAAACCATGCCGGAATTGATCGCCGCTTTTGTCACTCCCAATATGGAGATCGTTGCCCGGCTGCAAAGTGAGGTCGCCGCCGAATTGGAACGCGCCACCGGGGACTCCTCCATCCAGGGATATCAGGCAGATAAAACCCGGGTCTATGAAATTTGTGCCGCCATCTACCGCGCAGTACGCAACTGGGGTATCCAATACTCCAATCCGGCGTCATCATTCGGTCAGCCCGGTCAGCGCATCCGTTTCGCCGATGTGATCTATCAGCACAAACTCGGCACCTGTCTGGATACCGCCATGCTCTTTGCCTCGGTGATGGAAGCCTGCGGTCTGCACCCGGTGGTGATTTTCAACGAAGGTCACGCTTATATCGGCTGCCACCTGCTGGACCACTATTTCCCCAATATTCCGCTGGACGATCTGCAGAGCATCCGCAAACTGGCGGATATGGATGAATTTCTGGTCATTGAAACCACCATGGTCACCGGTAATGCCTCCTTTGCTGAAGCCGAATCCTACGCCCGGATCAACCACCTTGCCGACAGCTGCAAATTTGATTTCGCCGTGGATATCGTCCGGGCGCGGTTGAGCAAAATCCTGCCGCTGCCCATAAGGAATAGTGTCAACGGTATGGAATTTCTTCCCGTGGAGCGCCATGTCAAACCGGGAAATGATACCGCTTCCCGGCAGCTGGAAGCCGGAGTGGATCTCGATGAACTCGATCCCGGTACCGCCGCTTCCCGGCTGGATCGCTGGACGAAAAAACTTCTCGACCTCTCGCTGCGCAACCGCCTGCTCAATGTCCGCGATACCAAATTGACCATCCCGCTGGTCTGTCACGATATCGCGGAATTGGAAAATTCCCTCGCCGATAAAGAGACCCTTTCGCTGGCTTCCATGGATGAGTTCCTTACGGAAAAAGAACTTCACGATATGACCACGCCGCGCAACAGCGAGGTCGATCCGGAAAACAAGCTCCTGCTCGAAAATGAATTCGCCCGGCGCAGACTGCGGACTTTTCTGCCGCAGAACGAACTGAACCGCCGGCTGACCGCCCTCTACCGCCAGGGAAAAAGCGACCTCGAAGAAGGCGGCGTCAATACCATCTATCTCGCCATCGGTTTTCTGGAGTGGAAAGCCGCAGAAAAAGATTCCGGAAGCAACCTTGCTCCGATCCTGCTCATCCCCGTGAATTTACAGCGCAAAACCATCGCTGAAGGCATCCGCATTTCCCGGCAGGACGGCGAAACCATCATCAATGAAACTCTTTTGGAAATGCTTTCTTCCCAATATGATATGAATATCCCCGGCGTTTCGCCGCTGCCAGCGGATGAATCCGGCACAAATGTCGGCAAAGTCATGCAGATATTCCGCAGTGCCATCCGGGACAAACGGGGCTGGGAAGTGCGCGACGAAGTGCGCCTCGGACACTTTTCTTTCGGCAAATTCGTCATGTGGTCGGATATGACCCGCCAAATCGGGGTTTTGAAACGCAATCCTCTGATCGGCCACCTGATTTCCGGCGGGGGCATCTTCGATGACGGCATTGAGGTGTTTCCGGTGTCAGAAGTTGCTTCCCATCTCGATCCTGCCGCGCTTTTCTGCCCGTTGAGCGCGGACTCTTCGCAGCTGGCGGCGGTGCTTTATTCGGCAATGGGTAAAAATTTCGTCCTGAACGGCCCGCCCGGAACCGGCAAATCCCAGACGATCGCCAATATCATCGCCCACAATCTGGCTCTGGGCAGACGGGTGCTTTTCGTTTCCGAGAAAAAGGCCGCTCTGGATGTCGTCCACCGCCGACTGACCGAAATCGGACTGAATCCATTCTGTCTGGAACTGCACTCCAATAAAGCCGGTAAAGCCGCCGTACTCGCCCAATTCAACGAGGCTTTGCAGACCGCGGACTCCTGCCCGCCCGCCGGTTGGCAGGAAACCGTTGCCAATCTGGAAAAACTCCGCGCGGAACTCGACACTTATGTTGTTGAATTGCACCGGACATTCGCCTGCGGTCATTCCGCTTACGACTGCTTTGCCTACCTGCTCGGTCAAACGGGAAATACTCCGCTGCCGGATATCGTTGATGTCCCCGATCTGATCAATACTCCGCGCGAAAAATGTCATGCCATCCGGGAAAAATTCCTCGAATTCGTTCAGGCATACAAGCTCTTGCCTGCCAATATCCATCCATCATTCAATAAACTTGAATCTCTGCAGTGGAGCCCGGTTTTACAGAAACAACTGATGTCTGCCGCCAACACCCTGCTCGATGCCGTGAATAACGCTTCTGCCGCCTTTGCCGCCGCAGCAGCTCCGGTGGCTCTGCATGATCTTACCGCGCGGGATACCATTGATAAAACCGTGGAACTGCTCACCTTTTTGCAGAACTGCCCCGATATGCCGGCAGAGTTCTTCAGGGATGACTTCTCCGGAAAACTCCAACAGCTTGCCGACTTCGCCGCTGTCGGCAAAGCTCTGGCAGATCTGCAGCAGAAACTGCACAGCTACCGCTTGGAACTTTTCAAAGATTTCGACTTCGCCGGTACCGCCAAACGCTTCAGGGAAAATGAAGGTGCCGCAGCTCCGGTCAGACTCGTCAAAAATTTCATGCTCTTCCGGGAGATCTCTCCGCTCAAAAAACTCGGTTCCGGCAGATTCACCGCCGCTGAACTCAAAAACCTGCTGCCAAATGCCGCACGCTATCTGGCTTTGTCCAAAAAATTTGAGGACGGCAAAACTTCTGCCATCCCGCTGCTGCAAAATTTGTGGAAAGATCTGGAAACCGACTGGAATGCCGTAATTACCCGTAACTCTTACGCCATGCATATCCATGAATCAGTCGCCAAAATCGCCGGCAATAACGCTGCATTGCACACCGCCGTCCTGGAAAAACTCCGCATGATCATGCCCGATCTTCACCGCAGCATCGATCAGAACTCCCTTGACAAACTGCGTACCGCGCTGGAACAATTGCAGGAAAAATCCGCCGCTTTTGCCGGATATTCCGCCGCCATCGCCAATCAAAATGACCTCGCGGACTCCGCCAACGACCTTCGCTGCATCACCGGCAATATCGACTCCCTGCGGGATATTCTGCGCTACCGCCGGATCCGCAGCGGTTTGATCGACGATGGCGGACTTTATCTCGTTGACCTCACAGAAAATAACCCCGATACCGCAAACTGCGATTTTGAGGAACTTTTTGACGCACTCTTTTTCAAACACCTCCTCGATCAGATACTGGAAATCTCCCCCGGACTTTGCCGCTTCAACGGCACTGTCCACAACGGCAAAATCCAAAAATTCTGCGAACTCGATGAGAAATATATGGCCATGACCGGCAAAATGATCTTCGCCACTCTCGCCGCCAACCTCCCCAGACGCCGCAACGGACAATGCCCCGATGGTTCCGCTCTGGGCATCCTTAAACACGAATGCGAAAAAAAATCCCGGCATAAACCCGTGCGGCTCCTGCTCGAACAGATCTCTACACTCGTCCACAAACTTAAACCATGCTTCCTGATGAGCCCGCTCTCGGTCGCTCAATATCTCCCGCCCGACAGCGAACCGTTTGATCTTGTCGTATTCGACGAAGCTTCGCAGATCCCCGTCTGGGACGCTATCGGCGTGATCGCCCGCGGTAAACAACTCATCGTCGTCGGCGACCCCAAACAGATGCCGCCAACCAACTTTTTCCAAAAAATCAACTCCGCCGGCGAAGATAACGGAGACACCGGCGAAGTCGACGATCTGGAAAGCATCCTCGATGAATGTCTCGCCGCCGGTATCCACTCCACCAGCCTCAACTGGCACTACCGCAGTCGCCATGAATCACTGATCGCATTCAGCAACCATCACTACTACGGCGACCGCCTCAATACCTTCCCCGCCGCAAAAAATTCCGGTTCCCTCGGCATCCGCTTCGAATTCGTCCCCGACGGCGTTTACGATTACAGCGCCAGCCGTACCAACCGCAAAGAAGCCGAAGCTCTGGTCGCTTACATCTTTGACCACTTGAAATATTCCGGCGGTAAGTTCCGCTCGGCTGGCGTGGTCGCATTCAGCCAGCCGCAAAAAGAACTTATCGAGGACCTCATCGAAAAAGAACGCCGCCGGCACCCCGGGCTGGAAGCCTTTTTCAGCGATGCCGTACCCGAACCGTTCTTCGTTAAAAATCTGGAAAACGTGCAGGGCGATGAACGCGATGTCATACTCTTTTCCATCGGATACGCTCCGGATGCTTCCGGCAGATTCTCCATGAATTTCGGACCGATCAACCGGCAGGGCGGTGAACGGCGCCTCAATGTCGCGGTCACCCGCGCAAAAGAACAGATCGTCGTCTTTTCCAGTATCCACGCCGGACAAATCGACCTGAACCGGACTTCTGCCGTCGGCGCCGCTCACCTCAAATATTTCCTCGATTACGCCGAACGGGGATATACTATCAATACCGCCGGAAATAAAAATAACGTGCAGAATTTTTCCGCCGCAGTCGCCAAATACCTCACCAATAAAGGATATCCAGTCGAATTCAATGTCGGATGTTCCGGTTTCCGTATCGATCTGGCTGTCAGAAACCCCGACAATCCGGAAACATTCCTCGCGGCAATCGAATGCGATAACTCCGCTTACGCCGCACAATATACCACCCGTGACCGGGATAACCTGCGCCGCAAAGTCCTGGAAAAACTCGGCTGGCACGTCTGCCGCGTTTGGGCAGTCGATTGGGCTTTCGACCGCCAGCGCGCTCAAAATGAACTCGTCATCTTCCTCGAACAACACCGCTGCTCACCTCCCAATGACCCCAAAAACAGTGAAACACCACCGGAAATCCCCGATAATACTCCGGATTTGCCCACTCTTGCCCCCTCATGCGCAGCCGATTCTGTCAACTGTACCGAATATGAATGCTGGGTCAGCAGAGAATACCTCTTCCCCGCTGTTTTCAACACCCCGGAAGGTCAGGATATCTGCCGCAGACAGGTCCTCGAAGTTATCCAACAGGAAGCTCCCATCTTTGAAAACGTCCTCAAAAAACGGATCGCTAAAGCATGGGGCTTCCCACGCATCACCACCGAAATCCTCGAAACTATCGGACAATATATCCCCGATGATCTCGAAACTTCCTTCTGCAACGAAGAAAAAATTTTGTGGGCCCCCGGTCAATTTCCGTGGACTTATCAGAAGTTCCGCATCTCCAAAGAAGAGAAAAATAAACGCTCTATCGACGAAATCCCCCCAGAAGAACTCGCTAACGCCATCCGCGAACTTATCAAAGATTTCGACTCTTACGATAAAGAAATCCTCGCCCGCGAAACTATCCGGCTCTTCCGCCTCCCCGCTTTGACCGCCAAAGCCCGCTCCCACCTCAACCACGCCCTTACTTCTTTTCGAGGAGAAAAGAAGTAAGACAAGAAAAGCCAACTACCCTACTTTCTTTTCCACGAAAAGAAAGTAGGCAAAGAAAAGCAAAAATTACTTTTCGAGGAGAAAAGAAGTAAGACAAGAAAAGCCAACTACCCTACTTTCTTTTCCACGAAAAGAAAGTAGGCAAAGAAAAGCAAAAATTACTTTTCGAAGAAAAGAAGTAAGACAAGAAAAGCCAACTACCCTACTCTCTTTTCCACGAAAAGAAAGTAGGCAAAGAAAAGCCAACTGTCGCGGCGGCTTCGCGCGCCTTGGTCGGGCGGGCGGACAAGCCTCCCTTAACGGGGGCTCTGCCCCCGTACCCCCGCACGCCGGTTAAGAAAAACTGGCGTATGGAGAATTTCCCTGACGGTAAATTATGGTGGCTCTGTTCCCGAACCCCCGCACGCCGGTTACGAAAGACTGGCGTATGGATGCAATAATAAAAGGTAAGCCAATAACGTGTTGAATGCATCCGGAGAAAAGCCTCGTGAGGAGACGATTTCTCTCTGCTGCGCTGCGCCGTGACAAGGCGCGCAGTCCGCATAAGAATGCACTTTTGTCCGATGGTTTGACAAGAAATTATTCGCACTGCACATCCACCGCAAGCGAGCGAAGCCGCCGCAACTTTTCGCTTTTCTTTGGCGAACTATCCTTTTCCCGTGAAAAGGAAAACCCCCAAACGTTATAAAACGTAAGGGAGGTTTGGATACAACAGTCTTTCTTAACCAGCGTTCGGGGGTACGGGGGCAGAGCCCCCGTTAAGGGCGGCTTGTCCGCCCGCCCGACCAAGGCGGTGAAAACATTGCGGGTAATCTCTTGTCAAACCAGCGGCAACAGTTCAGTCATGCAGGTATGCTGCACTCCTTCACTGTTGCCCCGGTTTAACGGCGACCTTACCTCGCACTGTATTCACCGCAAGCGAGCGAAGCCGCCGCGACTTTTCGCTTTTCTTTGTCTTACTTTCTTTTCTCGTGAAAAGCAGTGATTGCTTTTCTTTGCCTACTTTCTTTTCTGGAAAAGAAAGTAGGGTTGTTCGCTTTTCTTTGGCTTACTTTCTTTTCTCGTGAAAAGAAAGTAAGTTGAAAAAGGGGTGGTGGTGGTGTATTTTATAGGGATGACAAGTTTCAACAAGTTATGGCAGAGGTGTATGATGTTTTTTACAGGGACGCGCAGTGAAGTAAAAGTTTCTTCGGCATTTGCGATTGCTTCGGGGCTGGTATCAGATGGCGGTTTATTTGTGCCGCAGGAGTTTCCGCGTTTCACGCCGGAAGAGTTGGGTGAAATGGTGGAAATGGATTACTGCCGGCGTGCGGAAAAAGTTTTGAGCAAATATTTAACGGACTACAGTGCTGAAGAGATCCGGAATTGTGTTGAGGGGGCATACAAGGGGACATTTGACCATGACGAACCGGCGCCGTTATCGGACATTGGAGAAAACCGCAGGATGTTGGAATTGTGGCATGGTCCGACGTGTGCATTCAAAGATTTGGCGCTGCAGCTGCTGCCGTATTTGCTGACGACTGCGTTAAAAAAGGGAGGAGACGGCAAAGAAGCGGTGATTTTAGTGGCGACCAGTGGGGACACTGGCAAAGCGGCATTGTCAGGATTTGCGGATGTAAAAGGCACGAAGATCGTGGTATTTTATCCGGTGGACGGTGTCAGTGACATGCAGAAGCGTCAGATGATCACGCAAAAGGGCGGCAATGTATCGGTTTGTGCGATTCGGGGCAACTTTGATGATGCGCAGAGCGGAGTGAAAGAAATTTTCACGGATGCGGCGATGAAAGAGTTTCTGGAAAGCGGCAACATGTCGTTTTCGAGTGCGAATTCGATCAATTTCGGCAGACTGGTACCGCAAGTGGTGTACTATGTTTCGGCGTACTGTGACATGCTCAAAGATGGCACGCTCAAGGCTGGGGATGAATTCAATGTAGTGGTACCGACGGGTAATTTCGGCAACATACTGGCGGCGGTTTATGCGAAAAAGATGGGAATTCCGATTGCGAAATTCATTTGTGCTTCCAACAAAAACAATGTTTTAACGGACTTCATCCGCACAGGGGTTTACGATCGCAACCGGAAATTTTACACGACAGAAAGTCCTTCGATGGACATTTTGATTTCCTCGAATCTGGAAAGGCTGCTTTATTTATTGAGTGACGGAGACAGCGGCAAAGTAGCAGCTTACATGGCGGAGTTGAAAAACAGCGGCAAGTATGCCATCGACAGTGAGATGCTGGCGAAACTTCAGAGTGAATTTTTCGGAGGCTGCTGTGATGATGAATCCGGCAGGGGAGCGATAGCGGATTTGTTCCGTGAACGCAACTATTTGTGTGACACGCACACGGCGGTGGCGGTAGCGGTGGCAGCGGATTACCGCCGGGAAACCGGAGATGAGAGAGTACAGCTGATCGCTTCGACGGCGAGTGCGTACAAATTTGCCCCGGCAGTGCTGAAAGCGTTGACTGACCGTCCCCTGCCCGCGGATGATTTTGCGAAATTGGCAATGCTTGCTGAATTGACCGGCACGGAAGTTCCGGCGCCGCTGGCGAATCTGAAAGGCGATGAAGTTCTGCATAAAGATTGTGTGAACAAGGAAGAAATGGCAGAATTCATCCGCCGGAAACTGGTGTAATGATGCTGAAAAAATTGTGGCTGCTCTTTTTCACCTTTGCCAAAATAGCGGCATTGGTGCTGGGCGGCGGTCTGGCAATGCTGCCGGTCATTGAAGAGACGTTTGTCAATAAAAAGAAGCTGCTTACCAGTGAAGAATTGCTGGATGTGGTGGCGTTGACGCAAACGGTTCCGGGGATCATAGCGGCGAATGCGGCAGTTTCCATCGGGACAAAAATAGCGGGTTTTGCCGGAGCATTGGCGGCGTTGGCGGGGGCGATATTTCCATCATTTGTGATCATATTGATCATAGCGATGGTATTTCCGTCGCTTTCGCCGGACAACAGGTATTGGCTGGGGGCGTTTGCGGGTATCCGGGCGGGAGTTACCGGATTGATCATCGTAACGGCGTGGAAGATCGGCAAAAACACCTTCAAAGGAGCGTTTGAAGTCATTGCAGCCGGGGTGCTGCTGGCGGCGGCGCTGTACGGGGTCAACCCGGGTTTGGTGATTGTTGCGGCGATAGTTTCCGGAGTGATCTACACGGCGGTCTGCCGCAGAAGGATGCGGCGCAAAGAGGGATCGTTGAAATGAGTGCGTGGCTGCTGTTTTTTCATTTCTGCAAATTCGGACTGCTGTGTTTTGGCGGCGGTTATATGCTCATACCGCTGCTGACTGCGGAATTTGTGGGAGCGGATAAGCTGCTTACACCGGAAAGATTCGGCAATCTGATTTCGATTTCGCAGCTTACGCCCGGTCCGGTGGGGATCAATACGGCGACGTATGTGGGGTATATTTCGGATAAGGTGCCTGGCTCGCTGGCGGCGACGTTGGGGTTGGTATTTCCGACGTTGGTACTGGCTGGTCTGGCGATGAAATTCATCATCAAATACCGTGAACATGCGCTGATGAAAGGGATACTTTACGGTGCGCGAGTAGGAGCGGCGGCGTTGGTGATCTATGCGGTGCTGATTTTTCTGGAGTTGTCGCTTTTGCGGAGTTCATGGGATTTTTCTGGGTTTCCGGAAATATCTTCAGGCGGCTTGCTGATCATGTTGACGGCGGTAATTCTGTTGAAAAAGTTGAAAATGCCGACGACGGGAGTGATTTTGCTGTCCGGGCTGCTGGGAGCGCTGCTGGTTCCGATTTTGGGATGAAAATCGAAAAAAAGTTAAAAAAAGCGAAAAATCCGGCTTGACAATCCACTATTCGGATGGTATATTAAGAAATGTTATAACGGAATGCGAGTGTAGCTCAGTTGGTAGAGCATCACGTTGCCAACGTGATTGTCGCCGGTTCGACTCCGGTCACTCGCTCCAATAATGTGGCAGGTTAGCTCAGTCGGTAGAGCAGGGGACTGAAAATCCCCGTGTCCCCAGTTCGATTCTGGGACCGGCCACCATTTTTTTTGCCTTTTTTCCTGATAGCGGCTGCCGTAAAAACCATCAAACGTCTTGAAAACGGTTGTTTTCGCCGTTTTCTGTTTTTTCCGTAACTCACCCATAAAACCGTGTCCGGTTTTTTGGGCGATTGCCTTGTGTTCCTCGGCTTTGCCTGCGGTACTCAGGCACGCCGCTTTGCGTCGTCTGGGACCGGCCACCATTTTTGTATCTACGCCAGTCAAACCGACTGGCTTTTTTGTTTTCTCCCCCAAGCTTAAATGGTTCAGCTTTGGGAGACGGAATGGATGATGCGGAACATTCCCTTTACATTGGCACAGTCAGTAGAGCGCATTTTTCCATCAGGAGCAGGCAATTTCAACCCGTGACAAAATGTCACGACTTGGCTGCCTTCGGCGGTCAATCTTTGT
>SUWL01000003.1 GCA_015061495.1 Lentisphaerota bacterium | reverse complement strand
AGATGAAACTCAAGCCGTTGGAGTTTACCGTTACATTATTGGCTGAAGCGGCATTGGAAACATAGAATCTTCCGTAACCGTTGACCGTGGCATTATTGGCATGACCTCCATAGTAAAGATGTATCCAACCGCCGGAAGAAACCGCCGCAGTTTCCATTTTACCACCGGATGAAACAAAGACCAGACCGCCATGGGAAACGACAGTATTGCTCGCCATGCCGCCACTGGAAATGTAGGTTTTCCCGAAACGGATGATGCCATTGTTAAGCTTTGCCCCGTTATCGACATAAAGCTGTCCCATGTAATAAACCGTCGCGCCATTTGCCACACCGCCACTGTAAACATACATTGAGCAGTAGTTATCCACGATGGTGTTATTTGCCACCCCTCCGGAAGATATCACCATACGATCATTACCGCCGGATACCAACCTTATATTGGAAACCACCCGCCCAGCTGAAGTGCAGCTATTGCCGCTGTAAATAAATACCGCTGTTTTGTCCTCAACTTCGAGCTGCAGCGTGCCATTTGTCAGAGTTAAAGAGTAACTGTTGCTGCCATACAACAGAGAGTTGCCATTTACACTGATCGTTCCAAATTTGACAGATCCATTGCCGACAGTAACACTGCCTTTAAACTTATCTGCACCTTGAGCAAGTTTATAAGAACCTGCGTTTTGATCATCATTGACGGTGACAGTGTAAACCGGGGCGCCGGAAATACGGGAAAGATCATTGATTAGACAGCCGTCTGTGGATTTTCTCCCGGCAAGCGTAAAATCGACAGTTGCGCCGGAATACGCCGACACCATCGCACCGAATTGGATTTGCAGTTGGTTGCGGTGAATCCCCCCGCTGGAAATATACATAACCCCGCCGTAATTTACGGTCGTATCAGCAGCCGTCCCCCGGTTCATCACATACATTGTTCCGGAAACAACCTTGCCGCTCATCGAACCGGCACTGGAAAGCAGCTGGTTGTTGGATCCGAAGTAGACCCCCGCATATTGGCTTTGATAGGTGACTTGCGCTCCATTGTCACAAAAAACTTTACCGACACAAGGTGTCCAAATCACATTGGCGGCACTCCCGCCGCTGAAAATATGCAGCACACCTTTGGAAACAGTGATATTATCAGCCATCCCGCCGCCGGATATCAGCATCGAACCTTTAGCAACCGCTGTGCGACTTGCCATTCCGCCGCTGGAAACCAGCAGTTGACCACCTGAAACGGTGGTGTTATTTGCGGTACCGCCACTTGAAATAAACATTGATCCATTATTTTTCACAATGGTTTGAACCGCGATTCCGCTGTCCATCACATACATTGTTCCGGAAACGATCGATTTCCCGCTCATTGTTACAGCCTGTGAACGCAATTGATTACCGGAACCGAAGTATACTCCGGAATATTTGCTGGCGAAAGAAACAAACGCTCCGTCTTCCGCGTGAATGATGCCTTCACACGGAGTCCAGTTTATATTTGTTGCTGTTCCACCACTTGAAACATGGATTTCTCCTTTGATCAAGTCTACTCCGTTTACAGTACCGCCAGCACTAACACTCATACTGCCGTTGGAAACAGTCACCTGTTTTGCCACCCCGCCGCTGGAAATTTGCATTTCCCGATCAATAATACAGACATGAGGAGATACCGCTGCCGAACCGTTGTCGATATCAGCAAAATATTGGTCTTCGCCAAAAGAAAATCCTCCCAGCCAGCCACCGTTTTTCAAAGTAAGATCGGCTGCAGCGGCCCCATCAGACATATATAAATGTCCTCCGGAATTGACTGTTGTATTGCTCGCTCTGCCGCCGGCAGAGATGTACATCGACCCGCCGACATTCAGAATCGCACTGTTGACTGATCCCTCGTTATCGACAAATAAAAATCCGTTTGATACCGATATGTTATTCGCAGATCCGCCTTTTGATACAAAAGCCCATCCCCATGGATTGAGCGTAGTATCATTCACCACACCGCCGTTGAAAACATGTATTTCGCCATCATAGTCGACCACAGTATTGTCCGCTGATCCGCCTTGGGAAATGAATAAACTGCCGCCGGAAACCGTCGTTTGACCGATTCTGCCGCCGCTGGAAACATGTACGCTGCCGCCGATGATCAAGGTTCTGTCAGTTGCTCCGGAATTGTAAACATACACAGTGCCGTTGACCTTGGTATTAACAGCGCTTCCGCCGCTCATCACATACATCGTCCCGGAAACCGTCGCACCGCTCATGGCGATCTGATGCGAAAGCAGTTGGTTATTTGAACCCAAATACACTCCGGAATAATTGCTGGCATAAGTTACCGATGCCCCCGTTTCAGCATGAACCCTCCCCACGCATGGTGTCCAGACGATGCCAGTGGCTGTTCCGCCGCTGGAAATAACGACTGTTCCTTTCAACACATTGATCCCGGTCGCAGTTCCGCTTCCGGAAATGTACATGTGACCGCCGGAAACCGTCGTTCCATCCGCCTTGCCACCCGCAGAAACCAGCAAATCTCCGCCTCCGATGACAGTATTGACAACATGACCGTCTGCTTCAACGATCACGGAACCGGAGGAGAGAGCTGTTTCATTGGCAGTACCGCCATTAAAAACGTACATTCTGCCGTCAGTAATGGCAGTCTGATCGGCATTCCCGCCGTTGGAAACCAGCATGTATCCCCCTGCAATAGTGGTATTGGCTGCCAGACCGCCGGATAAAACCGTTATATTACAGCCGGGAGTGATGTTCAATCCGGAGGAGGTATTTCCTGCGCTCACCACGGTATCAGCGGCGTAAAATTCAGCCTCTGTTTCCAAAACAGCCATCGTTTGTTCTGCCGCTACTTGCGACACATACTGCAATCCGTTGTCTTTTGTCTGCATTTTTACACTGCCTCGAAGTAACTGATTGTTATTGTCCCATTTGTTGTGATGCAATCATGCCGGCGGTGACCGTTATTGCGTAGTTGACAAATCATAATGTCTGTAATTGTTTGCGATTATCGTAAGCAACGACTCTTTAATGCAAATTTTACAAAATTCGGGACATCACAAACTAATTATAACCTTACTTTCAACTTAAATATAGCATCATTTTTACCTTTTTCAAGCCATTGCCCAAATAATGCCGTCCTGAAATATGGACTTTTGATTTTTCAGCATATTTTTTACGTTTTTTTGAATTCCACCTCTTCCGGCACTTGACAAGTACAAAGCAGGTGTTATATTAAATAAAGTATCTTGCGGGTGTAGCAAAACGGTTATGCTCCAGCTTCCCAAGCTGGCGACGCCGGTTCGACTCCGGTCACCCGCTCCATTTTTTGATTCAAAGCGGGAGTTGCCATGAAAAAGATTCCGAATGTGTGCTTTCTCTTAATTTCAGCGTTGATCTTTGCCGGATGCAGCACCGTTTCATCAAACCGTTTGCCAGCGGAAGATATTGAAGTTTTTGAAAAACACAACGATATTATTTCGATTCTCCGCAATCCAAAAATTTCCCCCAACTCCAAAGAGAAGTACGAAGCGGCAAAAGAGTTGATCAAACACGTAGATCTTCACTTTACCAGAGAAACTAAAACCGTCGATCAAATCTTCCATTACCGCGATGCGGCGGCAGATGGCTTGCATACCGAAACTCCGGTATTCACCTTTACCTACCGCTACGCAAATGATTTTATCCGTATCCGTTTCTTTACCTGCAGAATGTTCGTCACCAGAGTGGAAATCACTGAAAATGAATGATGAATCATTCATGGCAGAAGCACTTGCAGAAGCCGAAAAAGCCGCCGCAGCCGGAGAGGTCCCCATCGGAGCTGTCGCTGTAAAAGACGGCATCATTGTCGCCCGGGCTCACAATCAGGTGGAAAAACTCCATTCTGTATCTGCTCATGCTGAATTTATGCTGCTGCATGAACTGGAAAAAATCACCGGTGACTGGCGGATGAGTGATTACACCTTTTTTATCACCAAAGAACCCTGCCCGATGTGCGCCGGAATGTTGATCAACGCCAGAGTAAAAAGGGTGGTTTTCGGTGCCGGAGATCCGGCTTGCGGAGGAATGGGAGGAGCTTTTGATCTCAATCAGATTCCCGGATTGTTGTGGCATTGTGAGGTTACTTCCGGAGTTTTATCAGAGCAATGTCTGGAAATTATCCGGAATTTTTTCCGGAAACGCCGTTCGGAAAAGTAAGTTTCATTTGCTTTAAGAGCAAAAGCGGGTTATATTATAAAGATTGCATTTTTATAATTTTAAGGAACTTACCTGTACTATGGACGAACAGACCAAATCTATCGGCAAACGATTGCATGAAATACGCACGATTCTGGAAATCCCGGCATCGGAAATGGCTGAATTGACCGGCATGAGCGAAGCTCAATATCTGGCTCACGAACGGGGTGAAGTCGACAGCCACTTTTCATTTCTTTACGATTGTGCAAAACGTTTCGGTGTGGACTTGAATGCGATCGTGCGCGGACAAAGTCCGAAACTCTCAAACTATACCTTGAACCGTGCCGGCAATGGTGTTGCCATTGAGCGCAGCCACGAATTCAAATATCATCAGTTGGCGGCAGATTTCAAATCCCGTATGACGGAACCACTTCTGGTGATCGCCAAACCGCAGCGCCCCGGATTGCCGATCCCGCTGTCGACCCATCCGGGACAGGAATTTGACTATGTGCTGAAAGGTAAACTGAAAGTCCGCCTCGGTGACAAAACTGAAATTCTTGCTCCGGGCGACAGTCTGTACTATGACAGCAACATCCCGCACGGAATGGTCGCCGTTGAGTGTGATGAGTGCGAATTTCTGGCGATCCCGATCCAGGGCGAAGCAAAAAAAGCCGAAGCCCCGGTTCCGGTAAAAAACACAACGATCATTTCCAATCCCAACGAAAAACGCATCTGTCAGAAGTTCATGAAAGAAACTGTTGACGAAAACGGTCAATTGGTTTCCTGCCGCTTTGAATATCCGGAAAACTTCAACTTTGCTTACGATGTGGTCGATGCGCTGGCGATCAAATCCCCCGGCAAGTTGGCAATGGCATGGGTCGGCAAAGACCATGTCCGCAAAGATTTCACCTTTTTTGATATAGCCCTGGAATCATGCCGCGCGGCAAATTATTTCAAAAGCCTCGGTATCAAAAAAGGCGACCGGGTCATGCTGGTGATGAAACGCCACTATCAGTACTGGTTTGTGATAAATGCGCTGCACCGTATCGGAGCGATCGCCATCCCGGCGAGCAATCAGCTGCTGGTCAAAGATTTTGTTTACCGTTTCCAATCTGCCGGAGTTAAGGCGATCGTTGCTACTGCTGATGGCGATGTTACCAAATTCGTAGATGAAGCATCTTCCCAGTGTCCGGAGCTGGAACTTAAGATCATTGTCAATGGCAAACGTGATTCATGGCATGATTTTGACTCTGAATATGACAAACACGGTGACACTTTCCCGCGTCCGATGGATCTGCTTGCCACCGATCCGATGCTGATGTTTTTCAGCAGCGGAACAACCGGATATCCCAAAATCGTTGAACACAGCTTCTCCTATCCTCTGGGACATATCATGACTGCCCGCTGGTGGCAATGCACCAATCCCAACGGCTTGCACTTTACCATCAGTGATACCGGCTGGGCAAAAGCAAGCTGGGGTAAAATTTACGGTCAGTGGCTCAATGAAAGTGCGGTATTTGTCTATGACTTTGACCGCTTTGATGCGGCGGATATCATGGGGCTGTTCAAGGAACACAATATCACCACTTTCTGTGCGCCTCCGACAATGTACCGCTTCTTTATCCGGGAAGATCTCTCCAAATATGACCTGTCCAGCATAGAACATGCCTGTATCGCCGGCGAAGCATTGAATCCGGAAGTGTTTCAGAAATTCTATGAAGCTACCGGCTTGAAAGTTATGGAGGGATTCGGACAATCGGAAAGCCCCATTATGCTCGGCAACCTTTTCGGAATGACCCCGAAACCGGGTTCCATGGGCAAACCGACTCCGGCATTTCCGATCGAATTGGTCGATCCGGACGGCAATCCGGTCAAAGACGGTGAAGTCGGTGAAATCGTTGTCAAAACAGAACCTGATCAGATTTGCGGTCTTTTCCGCGGTTACTACCGCGCCGAAGATAAAACTGCGGAATCATGGTATGACGGCATGTATCACACCGGAGATACCGCATGGCGCGATGAGGACGGCTACTACTGGTATGTCGGCAGAACCGACGATGTGATCAAATCCTCCGGTTACCGCATCGGTCCCTTTGAGATCGAGAGTGTCATCATGGAAATGCCCTACGTGCTGGAATGTGCCGTAGTCGGAGCACCGGATGAGATCCGCGGACAAGTGGTTGAGGCATACATCGTATTGACCCGTGGAACGGTCGGTACGGAAGAGATGAAAAAAGAGATCCAGGAATATGTCAAGACGCACACGGCACCTTACAAATATCCGCGCCGGATC
This sequence comes from Lentisphaerota bacterium, assembly GCA_015061495.1. Taxonomy (GTDB): domain Bacteria; phylum Verrucomicrobiota; class Lentisphaeria; order Victivallales; family Victivallaceae; genus UBA1784. The sequence goes on along the minus strand of SUWL01000003.1, from coordinate 61,165 downwards.
GAATTCGTCGAATCTCTACCCAAAACAACCAGCGGCAAAATCAAACGCAATGATCTGCGGGTTTGGGCAGCTGAAGCGGCAAAAAAATAATCTGCCGTTGTTCATTCCCTGCCCCGTTGGTGTTTGTATTACCTGACGGGGCAAAATTATGCTTTCCGTATTAAAAAATTATTGCGGCTCGCTGATGCCGCAATAGCGGGATTTATTGTAAAAAAACAACCGGACGCACGATTGCAAAAGCAAACGCACGTCTGGTTTTGCTTGCGAAAACCCGGCAAACTTCAATACTCCAGATATGCTCCGTCATACGGCATTTCATCCGGGAAAAGCGGTTCAAAGTTGTCGCAATGCCGCAAATAAGAGTTGATGAAATTATTTTCCTGCAGATATTTCCGGAAAGATGGCTCTTGGAAGGCTGCCGACGGGGTCGTTGACACTTCCAATCCGATCGAATGTTTACCGGCAGGTAATTTCACCTGCCAGCGGTATGGAGCCCAATTCAGCGGCAGCTTACTGCCGTTGACAACCAGAGAACACATCGTTCTGCGGGCTTCCGGCAAGACCAATTCTCCGTTGAAGTCATGCAGTAATTCCACTTTGGCTTCATAATACAACGTCCCGCTGAAAAATTCTCCGGCATCCTTCTTGCCGGACTTATCCATAAACCCACTGGACGTAGCCTGAATTTGCCGGATAACTTTGCGGAAACAGAATTCCAGCGGCAAGCGCCGGAAAGTGGTAACCCCCGCTGTTTTCTTTCGCATTTTACCGGGAATCGTCAGTAAAACCATCACTCCGGCAAAAGGCAGTTTCAGTTCCAGAAATCCATCCTGATCGGCAACTGCGGCGAAGTGCCTTCCGGTCGCCGGATCGTACCAGGCGTTGTATCCGGATGGAGCGGCAAAACGACAGTAAAGTTCTTCCAAACCGCTGTTGACCAACAACAGACGTTCTCCGCGAGGAGAACGCAAATGCCTTGTCCGCAGCTGCGGACAGGGAGTCAAAAGCTGCAGATCCGGAATAATACTGTCCGGGATTTCTCCTGCTGAAACGGAATAATCATAAGTGACCTGTCGCGCCGCCAGAGCCAGTGCCTGCTGCCCGATCTCTGCCCCCTTGACTTTGTGCAAACGCATTGCATCCACCGGAAAAGGTACTGATGCTTTGATGATTGGAGAAGTACGGTCAAAAACTTTGGACATCCGGCGGGAGAAGTCGGCAAAAGCCCGGTAATTTTCCCAGCGCAGATCGTTCCCGTAAAGATTGGCAAGAGTGGTGATCTGCCTCCCGGCACTGCTGGAGTAATAAACCGCCATCGGGGCGATGATATTGACTCCGGCAACAAATTGCATGGCGGCAATCTGTTTCATTTCAGCCGGCGAAAGATCCATGCCGTAAACAGCAAAAGATTCACTGATTACCGGTTTATTTCCGGCAAAAGATGAGGTCATCCGGGGAAAATCGGTTTCCGGAGCAAGAGGATGGATCTGCCGCCAGATCGCATCACATCCGGGAATATCCAGACAATCATGCAAAGCAGGCAGATTGCCGGATAACAGTTTGACCATATCACCGACAGCGTTATCACCGTTGAAGTGCCCGGAAAACAGCAAGCCGTTCAGGTGACACCAATCGCGAATTGGCAGCAGGAAACTTGTCCGGATGAGTTTTTGCCAAACTTCAAAATAATCCAAAGTCGCTTTTTCATCTTTCTCATTAAGCATCCGCAAGGCGGCATCTCTTGCTTCATAGCCTTTATCTTTGCGGAAAAATTCTTCCAAAACCGGAGAGAACGGAGCCGAAGAAGCGGTCATCTCGCCGAAGAAAGGTTCATCAGTAAAAATGCCGGGAATGGTGCTGCCGAAATATTCTCCCACATATTGACGGTACTTTTCATGAGTCTTTTCAATAAAAATACGGGTAACTTCCGGATCAAGCAGATCCGGATAATCAGAATGGACACTGACAGAACCATCGGCATGGATTTGCCGGTGCATCAGATCCGGACGGTGCTGTTTGAAGTATCCATTGAGAATACCGCTGGGCCAGCCGCCCTCATCATAGAGCCAAACTGCCATATCCGTTTTCGAAGCATATTCCACGGCGACTTTGACCATTTCAAAGTAATGATCGGAAAGATAACCGGGCATTCCTCCGGGGAAGTCGGACGGACGGAACTCGCAAGGCATGGGGTGGATAAAAACGCCCTCGATCCCCTGCCCTTTGAAGTCGCGGAGCTGCTGACAGATTTTGTCCGCTTCAAGGACGTCGTTCCACATCCAGAAAATCAACGATCTTTTCACAATATCATAATCCTTAAATACCATAATGCCCGTCATAAATAAGCTGTTTCACAGACTGGTGAGTTTCTGTAAAAGTGTTTCGGCATCATCTCCGAAATAAAAGAGCCAGGTCGAATGCAACGGGGCCTCAAATGTAAAACTGTCCGCATCCCGGGCAATGATTTTTTTATTGAAAACATCCAGCACGTCAGTTTTTTCCGGGATGGAGATAACTTTTTTACCGGCGAAACGGGCGTGCAGAGTAAATAACCTGCCATTAGCTTCGACGGGATCGGCAGTATCGGTATAGGAGTGGACACCGGCCTTGCTGATCAAATATTTTCCCAGAGAAACCGGCAAATGCCAGCTGCCGATATAAATATCTGTTGCTTTGCCGTTGTTTCTTTCGGCGAACCCGGTCAAACCGGAGTTTTTGTAAGGCGCAAGCAGTTTTACCCCCGGAGAAGGTTTGACGTAAAACACCGGAGCAACCGGCTCATTGCCGCAGCCGACAGTTTCATTGGTCGGCAGGTCAAAGTTCATGATCATCGGCTTGTCACTTTTACCGAAATCAAATCCGGTCAACTTTTTCATGTATTCCGTACCGTGATCTTTTCCGCAAATATATCCGGGTGCGTAGAACCATGCCAGCACACACTTTTTCTGCCGGAGCTTTGCAACTGCCTGCAAAAATTCCGGATCGCTGCAAAATGCATTGAGAAAAATATAGAGTTTGTAATTTCCGGGGTGATCCTTAAGATCTTCAGCAAGAATGTAATCTACCGGCGCACCGATCCGGCTGACCGTCGGCACCGATCCGGCGATCAAAGTTCCTCCAAGCCGGGTCAACCCCTCCAGAGTTTTGCGGGGTGTGCCCTGTTCATAAACCTGAACCCGCCGGGTGTGAAAACGGCGTCTTTCAAAAGGCATGTGCTTCAAAGCATTTTCGCTGACGACCAGTGCGATTTCAGCATTGCGGGGCACGCCGGATTCGACACAGTGTGATCCGGTACGATGGATCATTTTTGCCGGGTCGGATAATTCCGGGAAATGCAGTTCAGTACCTCTCATCAGAGCGTAAAGCAGCACCATCTGATTGCGGCACAATGCCATCGCCATATTGCGCTGAAGCAATGCCACGGATTGAGCAGGATTCAATGCCTGATAATAGCGGCAGTAATCAGCGGTATTATGAGTGCGGGTATCATCTTCCACTATCGGCATTATATTGTTATTGGCGATAGTTTGAAACGGTTTCATATCCCCCATGGTGTCTCCGACCTGCCGGAATGCGTAAGATGGAGGAGACATAATGAAATCAACTGCTTTTGAGTCGATAAGGCGTTTCAATGCCAAGTGTCCGGTAAACTGGAAATCCGTAGCCGTCACATTCATGTGATAACCGTAATATGTCCCGACCACCACCCGGTTGCCGCATGCCTTTTTGGCGGCCCGGCACAATGCGATTATCATATCAGTGACACATTCGGATTCGAAATAATTATACGCGATCGCCCGGACATGCAGAGCCGGATCGAGCAGTGCATCATCATTTTTTCTTGCCAAACGTTCAGCTGGAGTGGGGATTTCCATATTCTTCACATCCGGATAGTTTTTCTGCAAATATTTTTTGAATGCCTCCCGGTTTACCGGAGAGTAGTCAAAGAACAGTTTACGGTCATGGCCCCAGGCGATCCACTCGGCGGTGTGTCCGCCGGCGATCCGATAACCGACAATACGGTGACGCCAATGGGATTTTTCCGCATAATTGACCATCTTGGTCACCATTTCTGCCAATTCATTGCGACCCTTTTGAGAAGCGAATGACAACGCAACCCGGTTTTGCCCCATCCAATTGGCTGTTTCATGGAATAATTTTCCGTTGGATTCCATTGCCAATTCATCCCGGTTTGCTTCTCCCCAATCTCTCGGTGGATAGCAGGATATCTGTACCAGCAGCAAGGCATCGGGATAACGCCGCAATTCAGCTTCAGCGGCCTTATCCAGCCGGTGAAAATCAATTTTGTCACGACTTACCCACGCACCGGCACTGATAACCCGGATCGGAGCATGGGTAAAATCCTGTCCGGCGGGGATTTTGGGATGTTTTATCTGGGCAAACGAGGCAAAGGTGAAGTTGGTTTTGCCATTGATTTCCAACTGCGGTCCCGCTGGAGTTGCAACCACTTTGCTGTGCGGAGCAGCAAGTAATGGGGCGTTGTTGATAAAATCAACAGTCATTTCCGGAACTTTATCCAGAGACAGACCGGAAATAAAATGCAGAGCAAGGTGCAATTTTTGTGACTGGATATAGCGCGGCAGCGGCGAAGAAAAGATCAATTCCCATTGATTTTCATTGATTGCCTTGAATGTATATTTTTCGATGGTTTCAGCGATGATCCGCTGACCGTTTATGTCACTGAAAACCAAATCAAATGACGGCAATTGTTCCGGCTTTTTGCCATCAAACACCACCTTACCCTGAAATACCGCACCGGCATTGAGCTGTTGTTGATCAGAAGAAAAAGAATTCAATTTCTGCGGCGGCAGACGGAAGTCTATGTAAGCGACCCGGCTGATCCATGGACCGCCCGGAGGGACCGGCTGTTCCATAGATATCTGCCATGCGGAATCATCATAATCTGCCAGGGCGTTCCATCCGGCAAGAACTGAAGCTGCAGAAACGAAAGATCTGTCACTGTTGATGCGGATAAAAGATCCGTCTTTAAATTCGCAATACAATTCGATCAGAAGTCCGGTCGAGCCGTGATGATTCCAATGGTTGACCGCCAGAAGATTTGTTCCAGATACCAGCAAATCGGAAACATCAACGACTTTGGCTTTCCGCCAGGTGTCACATGAAGCAGCAGATTTGCCATTGATAAAAACTTCAGCCGCATCATCGGCAAGGAACTGCAAACATGCTTTTACCGGCTTTTCTGAAAGGGTGAATTTTTTACGAAAAAAAAAGTGTTGGGGAGAATTGGGATCGAATTTCCCCGGAAAACGGATCATCTTTCCGGCGAAATAGGGCGGCTCCGGTTGTGCCGGAGGCAAAAATTGCGGAGTTATTTTCTGCCATGCCGCCTCTTCCGGATCAGCAACGGTCAGTTTATACAAGCGGATGTACTCTATTTCGATCACCCCTCCAGCCTGATCCATCATGTCCAGACGCAAATCTTTTATTACAGAAGTACTTTGCCATGAAGCAAAATCGACGGCTTTTTCTGCGATATCCACACTCATGGTGTGCCATTGCCCATCACTGACCAGAGATGGCAGATTAATGGAATTTTTATCAGAGAAACGATTGTTCCCCTGCCCGGTAAAGTAAATCTGTCCCCGGGTGGATTTCGGGGTTCCGATTGCCCGATAGCGGATATCAATACGATTGAATCCGTTGTTGTGCAATTTCAAATTTCTGGCGATAATGGAACTGTCTTTGCCGATGTTGCTCAATTTCAGCAATCCGTTATCCCGGGAACAATTCAACCGCCAACAAGCAGTCCACGGCTGGAAATCATTATCTTTGTTCCAGATTCCAGCTGTAACCTCCGGTTTCGCAGAAAACACGATCGACTTGACTTCGATCTTTCCTCCCGGCTGATCGGTGAGATCCAAACGCAATTGAGTTACAATGCCGAATTTTGACCACTCTTCCGGATCTTTCATGCATTGATCGACATCCAGAATAAGAGTATGCCAGCTGCCGTCATTATTCAGTGATGGCAAATTCCATTTTTTGCCATCGGAAAAACGCGGGCGGTTGCCACCGGCGAAATAGAGCTGTCCAGTGGTTTTTGAGGCAATCCCGGTTGCCCGGTACCGGATGGATAAACGGTTGAATTTTGCCGGATCGACATTTACCCCGTTGGCGACGATTGAACTGTCTTTGCCGATATCAGTCAGTTCCAAAACTCCGTTATTCCGGGTGCATTTCACTCTCCAACATGCCCGCCACGGCTGAAAATCATTATTTTGGTCCCACTTCAGGTCGCCGGCAAAGGCAACTGTCATACTTAATAACAGTATAAAATATATTGATGGTTTCATATAGTTGTTCCTTGAATGTCATGCTTAATTTTTGTATGTCCACGTCCTATCGGTATCATCGCTACGGCGATTCGGGCGGAAAAGAGTGTGATCACGCAGAATAACTCCCACCTCATAGAAGGAGGTCACGCTGCCGGAAACATTGACGATATTGGCACTTTTATTGTGCAGCAAATAGAGACCGTAAGGAGTATAATCGTGAGCTCCGGTATAGCTCTTAAAACTCTCATTACTGATATTATATATTTCGATTCCCGCCCGACCGGTGGAATGAGTGAAAGAGGATATTTGCGGGGAATCACTTTTTATATTGGCTGTATCGCCAAATACAACGGTGGAATTCCCGCCATTCATCTGAATAATTTTATTCAATTTGATCGGCGGAATTTTATTGATCTCCCTGCCGAATGTTCCAGTGGTCAAGCCGTAGGTTGAGCCATAATTCACCGCACCGTCGTCCGGATATTTACCTTTTACATTGGCGGCATTGCTTGGACAGCGGAACATATTGCCGTCCGGCAGCAATTGAAGTGCCTGCATTACGCCGTACCATGGCATATGCACACTTCTTCCTTCCCACGGATAAGCCATAATCATTGCCCAATCGTCAAAATCATTGCTGTATGAAGCCCACGCCAGATGGATCTGTTTCAGATTGTTGATGCAGTTGGCACTTCTGCCCCTTTCGCGGGCGGAATTAAGTGCCGGCAGCAGGATCGCTGCAAGAATTGCAATTATTGCAATGACCACCAGCAATTCTATTAAAGTGAAATGGGAGTGTGCGGGGGACAAGGAAAACTTTTTTTCACGAGAAAAAAAGTTTTCCCGTTCCCCCGCGCCCCCTTTCTCTTTCAAAAAAAGCGGTACTCTTTGGGATATATCATTGTCCGAGCCCCAGCGAAGCGACTCGTCACGGCGTAGTGAAACGAAGACGGAAGGGCGAGTTTTTCCGCAACCCGCCGCGCGGGCGGGAAAAGAGGTTTTTCCCCTCTCCCCAAACCCAACTTCCCTTTTCAAGAAAAGCGGGACACTTTTGGATGACAGATCATGCCCCGCCGTGCGGAAAAATTTTTGCTCGAAAAAATGCAATGATGACAGAGTACTGCTTACCAGCAATTCAATCAACGTAAAACGGACTCTGGTTTCACTCGACGATGACTTCATCATATTCTCCTTTTCTGTTGTTAAGCACATTTCACCATGAAATGCCGTTTCTTTCTTTTTCTAATATATCATGCACTTACGGTGAAAAACTTAACAAAAAAACAGAAAAACTGCACAAAAGTCCAAAAAGTATCATTTGAAACTTGAAAAATTTTTCATCCGGTATACAGTAAGAATATGGAAAACAAACTTTATCGCTGGGGACTGGAATTTCCGCTGTTTGTGCAATATCTGCCGCAACAGCGGACAACATCCATGCACACCCATAATTTTGTAGAATTGGTCTGCGTCTCGGGAGGGAGCGGACAACATCTGCTTGCCGATAGTGAAGTCCCCCTGAAACGGGGGGATATTTTCGTTATCCCCCGGGGAATGGCTCACGGATATGTGCCGGATAAAAAAAATCCGCTGGCGCTGTTCAATTTGTTTTTCATCCCGGAAAAACTGCCGATGCTCCAGCTGGATCTTTACTCCTCTCCCGGATTCAAACAGCTATTCACTCCGGAGAACGATAATGAACACCGTTACCCGTATTTTCAAGTTTCAGAAAAGGAACTGCTGAAACTCGAACAACTGTTCAAAGAGATGATCCGGGAAAATTCCGCTCCCCGGCAGGCTTCTCACACCTACCGTTTTGCGCTGCTCATGCAGCTGATGTGCCGCCTGTCAAGGATATATTACGTGGAAACCTCTTCTCCGGAACGCAAAGTACTTCCGGAATATCTGACACAAGTCAAAGACTTTATGAAAAAACATTACAAGGAGAACTGTTCCATTTTGCAGTTGGCAAAAATGGTTCACATGTCCAAAAGTAAATTCATGAGTTCATTCAAACTCAATACCGGCATCTCTCCCATGCAATATCTTATGGATCTGCGGCTGACTCATGCCTGTCAGCAGTTGACTGCCACGGATATGAGTATTTCGGAAATCGCTTTTGATTCCGGATTCAATGACAGCAACTACTTCACCCGGGCCTTTCACAACCACCTGGGCATGACCCCACGGGCCTACCGTCAACAAAACTCAATTTTGTCGAAATTCGTAGATTCCCGCAATCATTCCAAAGATATCATCTGAACGTTTTTCCCGGCTTCCCGGCGGTAGATCCCCGGTGAACATCCGGTAATCTTTTTGAATTGTCTGCTGAAGTAATTTACATCCGAAAAACCGACTTCAAAAGCCACCTCACCCAAACTCTTTGCACTGCTGCGCAGCATAATCACTGCTTCGCGAATGCGCAGCTGCAGTTGATATTGCAGCGGAGTTGTCCCGGTAGCCAGATTGAAATTGCGCATCAAAGAGGCCTTGGACATCCCGGCGACAGTGCAGAGTTTACTGATCGTCACCGGTTTGCGAAAATTGAGATTCAAGTAGGTTATCACCCCTGCCATATTGACATAACGGTGTTTGCTCACCGAGCAATCCCGGGAATAGATCCTTGCCAATTTACCCAGCAGACTCATGAAGCCGCCAAGCATATTGAACTGATATCCCGGTTCCCGGGATCGGCTCTCATTCACCAGATTTTGTACCATTTCCAAAATCGCCGGAAAATCTTTTTCCGAAATATGAAACGCCAGATATCTCTGCTCCTCATCCATCTTATTCTGCCATATCGCCTCAAATCCGGGCAGCAAATTGATATCCAGCACCGGCATTGACAATGATTCCGGCACATAGAGGATATTGACGATCCGGAAATCATCACTGCAGTCGCAGTAAGAGTGAAATATCCCCCTCGGAATAACAAATACATCACCGACTGTCGTTTCAGTACGCCTGCCGTCGATGATCTGACCGCTTCTGCCGGACAGCACGATAACTAATTCAATAAAATCGTGCTTGTGATACGGCGTTTCCGGTTGAAAATCCTCCTTGCGCACATAGAGTGCAAAATGCTCTGCTGTGCCTTTGGAAATGACTTGTATTTGCTTGGTTATCACCATAGTTACCTCCGTGGATATAAAATACCTCCAAAAAAAGATTTTTTCAACCCCGCATCGGCTTTTTGATACTATCGTGCTGTAAAAAAGAACTATCGTTATTGTTTGAAGCAGACATCAATTGTATATTTATAATAGAGAACCCTAAAAAAGAACCCAACAGGAAAGGAGCTGCCATGAAAAATTCATCAATTAACCACTCATCAAGCAGAAAAATGCCGACCAGGGGATTCACCCTGATAGAATTGCTGGTCGTAATTGCAATCATCGCCATTCTCGCAGCAATTTTGCTGCCCGCGCTTAATTCAGCGCGGGAGAGCGGCAGAGCGGCGAACTGCATCAGCAATATAAAAGGTTCGGCACAGATACTGCTCTTTTACGCCGACAGCAACAGCGACTTTGTGCCGCTTTTTGTCTCGGTGGACACATCCGGCGGCACGGCAAAAACCGAACTTGCTCCGGTTCGCACCCACAACGGATACTGGACAAGCAATATGGAAAAAAGCGGTTTCATCAAAGAATCCGAAATATACATGTCGCACTGTCCTTCCTGGAAGCCTCTTTATTCCAAAGGCTCCAGCAATTATGCCATGGATGGTTATGACGGCAATGTGGCATGGTGGAAAATCGGTTACGGAGCGTACAATTCCAACGATTCCCAGTGGCTCTCCAATTCTGCCGGAGATGCCCCGATCTCCGGAGTGGTCAGTGAAGGGAATGCGATATTGCAGTTGAACAAACTGAAATCCTCCAGTTCAGTGATCATGCTTATGGACTCCATCGTCCTGAAAAGTCAGGATGGCGCAGAATACAACAATACCCAGGTGCCTTACGTCTACCGCACCAACTGCGTGCCTCACTTCCGGCATAACGGCAGTGCCAGTTACAGTTTTGCAGACGGCCATGCTGAAAAACTCACTCCGGGAGACATTCCTTCCCGTTTCAAACCGTTAAAAGGCAGAGAAATCTACAACTGGGGCTATATCCTCGGCGGCAGCACTGCTGAAAGTAAATTCGGAAAATAAGGTTCTCCATCATGAAAAAAAGTATTCTCATCCTGACAATTCTGCTGACAGCTACCGGACTTACAGCATGGGATTTTAACGAAAATCAGGGGCAAATCACCCGGGACGGCAGCCGCCAAATGAATATCAAAGGAACCTCATGGTGCCCCGGCAAAGATGGTTCAGCCTTGCGTTTTGCGGGAGAAAAAAGCGTTTTAACTATCCCCTCGCCTCACTTCAACGGTAAAACTTCGGAATTGACCGTATCTTTTGACTTCAAACTGGACAAAGTTGTCAAAGGCGACTGGCTCTCCTGGAATGGTCGCGGCGGATTTTTCATCCGCACCCGGGCTGACGGCAAGATCAATATCGGCGTTCGGGGCCGTCCGTGGAAAGAGGTATATCCGGCATGTCCGGATATGACCAGGTGGCACAATCTCAAACTGGTATTCGCCAACGAAAAGCTCACCGTCTTCCTCGATGGTGTGCAGGCGGCGGAAATCGTCACCGGCAAAGTGGAATTCGGCGGAACTGACAGGCTGGAACTCTCTCCGGTTTCCAAAGGATGGAATGGACTTCACGGAGTGATCGACAACTTGCAGATCATCCCTTCTGCCGTTGCCGCCCAGCCTGCCGCAGAAGCCAAGAGCGGCAGCACGATATGGACATTCGATGAAAACAGGGGGAATTTTACCCGGGGCAACAATCAAAGCATGAACATCGGCAAAGCGCAATGGGCTGCCGGCAGAACCGGTTCTGCTCTGCGTTTTTCCGGGAACGACACAAAAATAGTTCTGCCCAAGCCGCTGTTCAAGGGGGACACCAAAAAACTCACCATCTGCATGGACATAAAAATCGACCGTCCCCACAAAGGTAATTGGTTGAGCTGGCACGGCAAAGGCGGACTTTTTGTCCGCACCCGAGGAGATGCCGATATCAACAGCGGCGTACGCGGTAAACCCTGGGCGGAAGTTTATTCACCATGCCAGAAACAGGATCAGTGGCACAATATCCGGCTGGTATATTGCGATAAAACGTTGTATTCGTTTATTGACGGAGTATTTTCCCGTAAGGTCGCCACTGAAGATGTGACCTTCTCCGGAAACGACACTGTAACTCTTTCAGAAGGGTGGAATGGATTTTTCGGAGTGATGGATAACTTGCAGATCATTCCGGATGCGGTTTTCCCGGAAGGATTTTCCCCGGACTCTACCGACACTGCTGCACAGGAAATCATCATCCGTAATGACGGACAACTGGCATGGTCAAAGAAATTCCACGTTCCCGACCGTCCCGGTTACGCTTACGGCTCCTGGGTACGGGCAGAGGAGAAGTTTCACACCAACGCCTCTTCCGCCGCCATAACGATGGACAGCAAAAATTTTTATGTGATCATCAAAAATCCGGTTCCTGCCGGAATGACGGTAAAAAAAGATGGTTCAGATCTCTGGCAAAGCGACTATATCGAATTTTTTCTGCGTCCGGATCTGACCAGAACTGTCTATTATCAATATTGCGCCGGAGCGAATGGTAAAACATTTGCCGCCAAATACCATGCCAAAGTAAAAGCTGATAAAAATTTCCGGAGCCGGGCAGTTTTCTCCGTGAACACCTCGGCACGGGAATTTACAGTCAAGATCACCATCCCGCGCAATGAAGTCGGACTTGACGGCGAGGTTGACGGCATGACCATTGCAGGAAACATCTGCCGCGGCGGAGCAACTTGCGGCGGTATAAGCACCTGGCAGCCGGGAGTGCGGGATTTTCACGACATCGATCTTTTCGGCAAAATGATCCTGGGCAGTACCCGGGCATACTGGAACCGTCAACTTGCCGGATTGCGCAATGAATTTAATATCGTCAAAGGCAAAAGCAGCGAACGAACTGCCTTTGCCGCAAAACTGGCAGCCTTTGCCGATATTGTTCAGAAAGAGGGCGGAAAAGCTGATTCGCAGAAAAAATTAAGCGCCGGTTATGCGGAAATGCGCACTGCATTGCTCTCCCTGTCTCTTTCCGGTAAAAATATTTTTATTCATCGTCCCGATGTTTGGGAAAACAAACTTGAACCGACGGTCAACAGCAGCGGGCTGAAAAAAATCCGCCTGACTGCCGCCATGAACAGCCGGGTGCTTTATGGGTTTGTCATCTCCAACTTGAGTGACAAACCTTTTCTGGGACAAATCAAATGCTTTGCCAAAACTCCATCCCACAAATTCTGGGAACAGGAATGGAACGATTTCCTCCGCAATATAACCTTTTATGAGGGCATCCGTCTGGAACACAGTACCGGTGCTCCGGTGTATGACCCGTTTGCCCCTCTGCCGATGAAAACTTTGCTGCGTGCGGCTCCGCGCACCGATGTCCCGGTCTGGATGACCATTTCAACAGCCGGACTGAAACCGGGCACTTACAAAGGAGTGATCATCCTGAAAAGTGCCGTTAAAGGTTTCGCTATGGAACGTGTGGAACTGGAACTGCAGGTGCTGCCGGTGGATTTGGGAAAAGTCCGTACCGATAACTTCCACTACGCTTTTATCACCGAATTGTTCGCCGATAACAAAAATTATACTGACATCGACAATCTCTACCGCTTCCTTGTCGAAAGATACACCAATATGATGTTTGCCGGACATCTGCGGGAGGTCTATCCGGAATTGAATGATGACGGTACACTCAAAGATATCGACTTCAGCTCGATTGATAAAAAAGTCCAAACCTATCTGGATTGCGGAGTTGACCGGAAAGAGTTGAAATTGATCTTCAACCTCCATAAATTCATCTTTATCTGGCGGGACAAAAACGGCAACTTGCGGCCCCCCAACCCCAAAGTCCCCTATGCGACGCCGGTATGGGAAGCGGCATTCAAAGACTTCATGACCAAATTTTATGCTCATTTGCAGAACAAATTCAACCTTACTCCAAAACAGATAATCATCTATACCGGTGACGAACCGGAAGGCGATATCAATGATAAAAACAGCCGCATGTACCGGGTCTGGTATTTGGGGAAACTGGTCAGAGAAGCAGTCCCGCAGGCAGCACTGATCACCAATCCGGTTCCCCGGAACGGTTACGATGCGGTTTATATGAATGGATTGAAACGCTTGAGTGAACAGCTTGATTATGTTGTAGTTCTGGAACGCTTCAAATCTCCGGAATTTCTCGCGCTGTTCAAAAAGGCTGGAGTCACGATCTGGACCTATTCAGTACGGACGACTAAAACGACCGCTCCGTCCGATTACCGGAGAATGTTCAGCCGTTCATTCAGAGAAGAGATCGGTACAGCCAATGCGTTTTGGGCGATAGACAGTTACAGCGGCGAAGGTTTTGATTCTCTGGATACCAACAGCGGAGACGATTACACTGATTACGGTGCCGCATTTTGTGATATGAATCACGGAACGATTCTTTCCGGCAGACGCCTGGAGGCACATGTCCAGGGAATTCTGGATATGAAAGCTCTGCTGCTCTGCAAAAAACTGATCAGGGAAAAAGGAACTCCTGCCGATGCCAGACGACTGGATGCCATCGCCGAAAGAATGGTTCTGGGAAATTGTGACCAGCAGGATCGCTGTCATGTCGAAGTGTTGAATATGATCTGTGAACTGCAGAATAAATAAGCTGCCGGATATAAAAAATGCGATTTCATGATAATTGTATACGCGACCGCCGTACCCGAATCTATCTGCCGGTAAAGCAAATCATCCGTTGTAACGGTGTGAAAAATGCTCATTTACTGCAGCAAAATCCCGAATATCAGACGGTGATCCACTATCTGCCGGAATTAGTTGAATTTGCTCCGGGAACTTCTTTGCTGCTGGATTTCGGGCAGGCACTTCACGGCGGCATCCGGTTGAATTTTTACAGCGAACCAGGCAAAATACAGATTAAATTCGGAGAATCCATAAGTGAAACTATCGGCAATTCCAACCAGGAGTGTTCCATAAAAGATACCGTGCTGGATACGCCGTTTCACGGAATGCTGGAGTATGGCAATACCGTATTCCGCTTTGTCCAAATTACCAATGCCGGATCCAGCACCCTGAAACTGCTCAATATTATGGCAGTGGCATTGGAATGTGATCTGGAAGTTACCGGTTCATTTGAATCGTCCGATCCTTTGTTGAACCGTATCTGGTCAACTGCGATACGTACAGTTCACCTCTGCATGCAGGATTACATTTACGATGGAGCCAAGCGTGACCGGATCGTCTGGATGGGCGATATGCATCCGGAGATCAAAGGGATTTTATGCGCCTTTTCCGATACTTCGATCATTCGGGATTCGCTGGAATTCATCATCCGGCAGACACCGGCGGCGTCTCCGGTCAATCAGGTCCAAAGTTACTCCTGCTGGTTCATTATTTCACTGTTGGACTACTTTATGGTCTCCGGAGATCTGGAATTTATCCGAAAACACCGGGAATTTATTGTCAATATGCTGAAGTGTCATGCGGATTTCATCGACAGCGAAGGCAAAGAGTGTATTCCGGAGAGGCGTTTTCTGGATTGGCCCAACAATGACAATCTCCAAGCCAAACATGCCGGATTGCAGGCATTGATGAGCTGGATGTTTGATTCCGGCAGCAAATTGCTGCAGTTTATGGATATTGACAATGCTTTTGCCATTGCCGCAAAAAAGCAGTTGGCAAAGCATATTCCGGATCCTGCCGGACGTAAAGCTCCGGCGGCATTATTGACCATTACCGGTTTGGCAGAGTGCCGTGATGTATTGGAAAACGATCCATTCAATGACATCAGCACTTTTTACGGATATTATGTGCTGCAAGCCAAAGAGAGCCGCAGTGCATTGGAACTAATCCGCCGTTATTGGGGTGGAATGCTGCAAATGGGAGCAACCAGTTTCTGGGAAGACTTCAATTTGAAGTGGTGTGAAAATGCTACCGGGATAGATCAATTCCCGCAACCCGGCAAAACGGATATCCATGCGGACTTCGGAGATTACTGCTACAAAGGCTTACGGCACAGTTTAAGCCACGGCTGGAGCTGCGGCCCTGCCCCGTTTATGAGTGATCGGCTGCTGGGAGTCAAAATACTTGAACCCGGCGGCAGTAAAATTTCCGTAACTCCGGATACCGCCGGTTTGGAGTATGTCCGCGGCACGGTTCCAACTGCCCGGGGAATTATCACGGTAGAAGCCGATAAAAATGGAAAATTCAAAGTTGATGTCCCTGACGGAATAAAAATCGTCAACAGTTAAATTTATTCGACTTCCCCGCCTGATGTCCGGCAAGCTTCTCTGTCTTACCGGACATTTTTATTCCCGATACATCAAATTTAATAAAATTAAAAATTATTTTGAATTAATTTAAACAAACATGTTGATTTTTTCATACGCATGGTGTATAGTATACGGTGAGCGAGGAGTAATTATGAAAGTCCGCCCGCTTGCTGTTCAAGCGGGCGGGCTTTCGCCGGGAGAGCTTCGGATTATTTTTACCGTTTACCCGCTGATTCTTTTTCCCAGCGTTTTATAAGAAATTCCAGAAATCCGGTAAAGTGTTTCTGTGGGATGAATTCCATATGCAAAATCAGCGCAACCATTCCCTTGCGATGCTGCTTATACATCATTACCGGAGCATCTTTGCCATTGCTGAGCTTCTGAGTGGCAAGAATGTGCCAGCCAGCCGACGGGATATTGTAAATTGCCGGGCCGGCAGTAAACAGTATAGTTGACCACTTTTTATTTTCTTCCGGAGTGGATTTACGGTCGGCCCAGGTAAGTTTTTCCGACGGGTCGATCTGTTTGTACCGGAAGTATCCGAGCGGAAATTTTTTACCGAAAAGAGCTTGCCAATTGGTTTTCCCGTCATCGCTGAAAATCACCAGACCACCGTTGTCCAATGCAGAATCAATACGGTTGCGATAGAAACTCAACGGTGCTTCATCCACTGTGCCCGGAGTAAGCAAAATCACCTCTTTGTTTTCTGAACGTTTGTTCCATCCGGCTTTGAATGTTTCTTTGTTGACCACCCAGCCATCCGCATTGAGATCAAGCGAAAAGTCAGCTTTGGGTTTCTTGGAAACAATGTGGGTGATCACCTTTTCCGGAGAGGCCTTGGGATCAAAGATCATCCGGGCCGTTTCAGTAATTTTTTTGCTTGCCGGAATCGGAAAACCGGCAATATTGGCGTTATTCACATAGCGTCTCGCCCCGATCGACCATGCGGCTCCTTCCATAGGATGCCCCTCATAACCGAGTTCCCGGAACGGGATGACAATATCCGCCGTCCAGCGGTCTTTTTTGATCGTGGTTTTCACCTCCCAGGAGGGATTCCACGAAAAATCATTTCTCCGGATATCGCAGAATCCTCCGGCAGGATTGACCGCGAAACGGAACGACGCATTCTGTTGATCGGTACGGATCAGAAATTCCACATTTTCGGATTTGAAAAGGTTGCGGTTATCGCGAGTTTTCTCTCCTTTCACCAGTTTTACTCCCGGAATATTGAAACAATCGACATGAATATAAAGGAAGTTGTCATCGCGAGCGATCGTTCCGGAAGTTTTCATCAGGGATTTCTTTTTACCTTTGCTGCCATCCGGAGTTTTCATAGTAAATTTATACGGTTTATTTTTCCCCTTGCCGACAGGAAATTTCCACGCCGATACCGAATAGGAGTTGTAACACTTCACCCATTGTTCGAAATTGAACTTATCCAAAGCGACTTCTTTGATATAACGCTTGTATTCCGGCTTGGAGCGGACAATTTTTTCGGCATAAGCAAAATAAGTGTTGAATCTGACTATCAATTCCGGGGTCAGCATTTTCTGGGAAACGATCCCCGGGTTATGAAAATAGTAGACCAAATGGGTATCCATATTGCTCCACGCGTCGGCAATTTCAGTATGATATTTATACATCACATCTCCGGCAGGACCATAAAGAGTGTCGCAATATTCACGAAAAAGCTGTTTACCGTCAACTTCAGGCGAATGCATCATGGTGACAAAAATATAGTTGGTCAGACGGTAAAGAGAATACTGGTTGAATTCCTTATCCCACTTCTGAAAACGAGCCCATGGAGCAATTACATAAAGTTCTGTTCTCAAAAGCTGCGGATCGAGTTTGGCAAAATATTTCATCTGATCGATCAGCATATTCAACATCGGGGCAAATGAAGAATAGTGGATAAATACCGCGTTTTCGTAGCAGTTTACGGAAACATCTCCACCGAATTTCTTCTTCCAGCTGTCAATCATTCCCAGGGCTTTTGCCTGATACGGACATTTGGGATCATTAAGGTTGTGGATATAACAACGGTTGGAAAAACTGAAACTGGGGGCATAATCTGCGAACCGGATATCACCTTTGGGCAATTCCCGGTATTCATGGTAAGCACAAGTTGCAAGTTTGATATCCGGATAACGTTCTTTTATTCTTTTGGAAACGATCCGGAAAAAATTTGTCCACCGGTCAGGTATACTTTTTTCGGCATTACAATTGGCACACTGACAGCGAATGGTCGTATCCGGAGCGACAAGAAAAAGTAAATCGAACTTCTCTTTTTCGATCCTTTCAAACACCTCTCTGACATATAAATCCATATATCTGGGATTGGTCCAGCATCCGCCCCAGCCGTACTCGACACGTTTGCCGCCACGGAGAGAAAACAGCTCCGGATCGGTCTTGAAAAGATCTTTATTACGTCCTCTTAATTCAGCAAACGCCGATACATAAAAACGGGGGACATCCACCTTCGCAAGCAATTCTTCGCTGCGGATACCGATATTGCCATAGTTGTGAAGTATCCATTTTTCACACTCGAGCGACCGTCCCCAAACCTGAAACATTGCTCTGATACGGATTTTGGGAATGAATACTTCTGAAACATCTTCACTTAACACCAATTTGTTTTTGGGAGTATAAAACTCTCCGGCCTCTCCGGGGTAAAGCCAACGGAAACCAAGCTGTTTTTCCGCAAAACGATAGACCGCAAAAAGCGCGCAATAAGAGAAATTGCCCTGCAGGATCAAATCACCTTGATCATATTTGATGGTGATCTGATCGCGAACTTCCAGCTTTTTACCGTTGGGAACGGTTTTAATAAAAATGTTGTGTCCTTTTGAGGCAGGAGCCTGCACGATGGGAAGTGTCACATTGCCGCTTTTTTTCAATAACGACTGCAACTCTTCGGCAGCAAATTTTTCCGTGGGATTGGCATTCGGCGAAAGTACGATCGAATAAGAACTTTTTCCATTCTCGAACAGGGTATTGGCATACACTGCAAATACGAAAAAAAGAACAAGCAGGGTAACGATAAATTTTCTCATATTAATATTCTCTGTAATCGGAATTATATAACAAAAAGTCTCCCGGGTACAAATGTAAGCGGGAGACAAATTTTCAAAGGTCGGTTCCGGAATTAAATACCATTTTGGCGGTAGCTGAAATTTGACCGAATACCGGGATCGGGAATCCGGCAGCATTGGCAGAGTTGGCATAACGCATTACGCCGATCGACCATGTCGCGCCATCCTGAAGTTTGCCCTCGTAGCCGAGTTCATGAATAGGAATGGCGATATCAGCAGTCCAACGATCTTCGAGGATTGAAGTTTTCACTTCCCATGATGGGTTCCACGAAGTGTCAGATACCTTGGCATCATAAAATCCGCCGGCAGGATTGACTGCGAAATGGAAGTGATCACTCTGCTGATCGGTACGGATCAGAAATTCCACATTTTCAGTAAAGAACAGTTTTACTGCATCGCGGATTTTCTCGCCTTTCTCGAACTTGATTCCGGGAACATAAAAGCAATCAACATGAATATAGAGAAAATGGTCATCGCGGGATATGGTTCCGGACGTTTTCATTTTGGAAGGGGTTGCGACACTGTTGCCGTCGCCATCCGCTTTCCGGCTTCTCATTACGAATTCATATTTTTTATCTTTTCCATTGCCGACATTAAATTTCCACACCGCCGAGGAGTCACTTTTGAAAAAGCTCATCCACTGATCGTAATTGAATTTATCCAGAGCGACCTCTTTGATATAGCGTTTGTATTCCGGTTTGGAACGGACAATTTTTTCTGCTTCAGCAAAGTAAGTATCAAATCTGGCGACCATTTCCTTGTTGAACAATTGCTGGGCTACAGAACTGGGATTATGGAAATAAAAGGTCAAATGGGCATCCATATTGCTCCATGCATCGGCAAGCTCCGTATGATATTTATACATTATCTTTCCGGCAGGGCCGTAAAGAGTATCACAATACTCTTTGACCAGTTGTTTGCCGTCAACATCAGGAGAGTGCATCATGGTAACAAAAATATAGTTGTTCAGACGGTAAAGAGAATACTGTTTGAATTCCTGATTCCACTTTTTATTCCGTGCCCAGGGAGCGGTGACTGAAAATTCCGTTCTGACCACCTGTGGATCAAGTTCGGCAAAAAACTTCATCTGATCAATGACGATATTCATCATTGGCGCAAACGAAGTAAAATACTGAAACAAAGCAGTTTCATAGCAGTTAATGGAAATTTCTCCTGCCATTTTTTTCTTCCATGCAACGACTTGAGATAACGCCGCCGCCTGATGCTGACATCTGGGATCACCGAGATTATGAACATAGCAACGGTTGGAAAAACTGAAACTGGGGGCGATATCTACCAGAGAAGCGATATCGCCATTGGGAATTTGCCGGTATTCGTGATAGGCACAGGTTGAAAGCTTGATATCGGGATAACGTACTCTCACCCGCTTGGTCATTTCTCTGAAAAAATTCAACCAGCGGTCAGGTACACTTTTTTCGGAGGTACACCCGGCACACTGACAGCGCAGCATGGTATCAGGAGCCACAAGAAAAAGGATATCAAATTTCTCTTTTTCGATCCTTTGAAACACCTCTTTGACATAAAGATCCATATATTTCGGATTTGTCCAGCAGCCGCCCCAGCCAGCTTCAACACGTTTGCCGTTGACCAGGGAAAAAAGTTCCGGATCGGTTTTAAAAAGCTTTTTGTTTTTCCCCCTCAACTCCGCAAATGCCGACACATAAAAACGGGGTACATTCACTTTGGCAAGCATTTCTTCATTGTATAAAGCTATATTGCCATAGTTATGCAGAATCCATTTATCGCATTCAATATTCCTTCCCCAAACCTGAAACATTGCTCTGATGCGGATTTTGGGAATGAATACTTCTGAAACATCTTCACTTAACACCAATTTGTTTTGGGGAGTATAAAACTCTCCGGCCTCTCCGGGGTAAAGCCAACGGAAACCAAGCTGTTTTTCCGCAAAACGATAGACCGCAAAAAGCGCGCAATAAGAGAAATTGCCCTGCAGAATCAAATCACCTTGATCATATTTGATGGTGATCTGATCGCGAACTTCCAGCTTTTTACCGTTGGGAACGGTTTTAATAAAAATGTTATGTCCTTTTGAGGCAGGAGCCTGCACGATGGGAAGTGTCACATTGCCGCTTTTTTTCAATAAAGACTGCAACTCTTCGGCAGCAAATTTTTCCGTGGGATTGGCATTCGGCGGAAGTACGATCGAATAAGAACTTTTTCCATTCTCGAACAGGGTATTGGCATACACTGCAAATACGGAAAAAAGAACAAAAAACGCTACTGTTATCTTTTTCATCTTAATTTCACAAATTAATATGCAGCTTAACGATAAAGTTCGTATGCGGCTCCATCGGCATCAGCAGCATCAGTCATCGCCACACCCTTAATAACGCTGTTGGCAGCTCCCTGTGCATGACTGCTGACGTGACCATCCACCCATGCGAGAGTACCGTAATTATTGTGCGGATACGCCATTTGAGCAGAATTGTGACCATAAGTTATACTGACCTTTTTAGTAAAATTGGCATTAGCGCCGTTTCCCGCAGTTTCTTTGGGAAACGCGCTGACTTTATCTCCATTTTCCAGAAAAAAAAAGCGAAGAGGATGCCCGGGTGACTGCTTTCAACGGCACATGTTTATCACCGGAAGAACCGGTATCCGGAATAAACGAACCGTTGGCACTGTAATTTGTAAAATACCAGCCGCTTGAGACAGAAGGACAAATCAGCATACTGTCAATACCTTTATTGACTTGTCCCGTACTGTAAGATGAGTTTCCTCCTCCGTATGCGGCACGCAGAGTCGGGTAATCTTCCCCGCCGAAGTAAGACTTAAGCGGAGTCATCCAGAAATCGTTTTCACTTACCCACTTCGGCAAATATGAATCGTAAGCATCTGCGTACTGCAGACAACCGAGAGTGATCTGTTTGAGATTGTTAGTACACTTGGAAGCTCTGCCGCGTTCACGTGCACTGTTAAGTGCCGGCAGCAAAATTGCCGCCAGGATCGCGATGATCGCGATGACGACAAGAAGTTCAATAAGAGTAAAGCAGGAATGCTTTACTCCAGCATGCTGGAGTAAAGCAGGAATGCTTTACTCCAGCATGCTGGAGCGATTCATGTTTTTTACTCATGTTTTTCATACTTTTTCTCCTTTTTTTTACGGTAATGTTAAGAAACGAATTGCCCTGAAGCACCACTTCTAGGGTTGCCTATGTTTATATAATAACACCATTATCAAACAAAGTCAAACACTTTTTATTGAATAATATTACTTTTTTATTGCCATCAAAACAACCGTACAACAAAGATATTCACAATGTATCGCATTAATAAACAAAGAGATTAAAAAAATACCGTACCCGCCACCACGTTGATGTCCCTGACGGAATAAAAATCGTCAACAGTTAAATTTATTCGACTTCCCTGCCTGATGTCCGGCAAGCTTCTCTGTCTTACCGGACATTTTTATTCCCGATACATCAAATTTAATAAAATTAAAATTATTTTCAATTAATTTAAATAAACATATTGATTTTTTCATACGCATGGTGTATAGTATACAGTGAACGAGGAGTAATTATGAAGCCCGCCCGTTCGGGTGAACGGGCGGGCTGCGGACGGCAAGCTCTTGCACAAGATCACTCGGAATTTTTTCAACTGATACTTGTGAATAGGTTATTTCTGAATCACTTTGCGTATTCAGTGCTGTCAGCGCACTCCGGAATAAGCATCACGGCAGGTTTTGCCTGTATTGAAAGTCTGCCGCATCTTTGAGTAAATCTATACCTTTTTGCAAAGTTGTCACCGGATGGTCTGCATCCCGTGGAAACGGTTTCACCTTTTACATTATCTGCGTAAATTACCTGTCACGGACAAACAGAAAATAACACGCTTGCAGAACAAAACAATCCAAGTCGTTTCATTTTTACTCCTCAATTGCTATTTTTATCAGTTCGACTAACGTCCGGCAATCATTTCGGATATTATCAAGTTTTTTACCGGGATGGTATAATGAGCTGCCGATGCCGGTTCCGGCTCCGACGATTTGTTCCGGTGAAGCATTTTTACCGGCAAAATCGATGCACTCCAAAGCATTTGGTGTATTCAGCGGGATATTCAGGAAAAACTGCTTTCCGGGATGGAGTATCAGATTTTCACACCGACAACTATCACCGATGAGACTGCCATGCGGCAGGAACTTGCAAAAATCTGCCGGCAAGGTTACGCAATAGATAATTGCGAACACGAAGACTGGATTTTTTGCATTGCAGTCCCCATTCTGGATGCCAAAGGCAAATGTATTGCCGGGATCAGCATTTCCGGGGCAGAAGTGTATATAAAAGAAAACAGCGAACGATTCATCAAACTGCTGACCGCCGCCTCGCGGCAAATAACCGTAAATCTGGCGTGACAGTTTGCCGGGATTTTATGATTTGCCACTTGCAAAATCATTGACCGGATAGTATATTATCAACGGACTTTGAATCATTTAACTTTTTGGGAAATACGTTTATGGCAAAACAGGAAGTTCCGATCTCCGGCAGCTTGGAAGATTATCTGGAAGCGATCGCCGAGATCCTTGAAAAAGACGAACATGCGCACACCAAGGATATCGCAACCAAATTGAATGTATCCATGCCGTCGGTCACCAATGCGTTGCAGGCGCTGGCGGCAAGAGATCTGGTGGTTTACCGCTCCCACACACCGGTCCGTTTGACAGAGAGCGGTTCGGCGAAGGCGGCGGTCATACGCCGCAGACACGAGGCTTTCCGCCGTTTTTTTTCCGGATTGCTTAAAATCGAACCGGAACAGGCGGATGCCGCTGCGTGCCGCATCGAGCATGTTATCGGCGAACCGATCACTTCCCGGATGACCGCTTTGATCGAAGCTGTCGAATCCAGAGAAGACTGCCGCGGCTTGCGGGACTATCTCGCCAGCGAAATGCCCCGCATAACGGTTGAGCAGAACGAATTGATCTCTCTTGACAAACTCCCCAAAAACAGTTTGGCAGAGGTGGTATTTATTTCCGAAAATCTGCGGGGCATAAAGAAATTTGCCGACATGGGACTGGTTCCCGGGGCGCAGGTTCAATACGAAGGAACTGCGCCATTCGGTGATTTGATCCGGATAAAACTGATGGATACTCAACTCTCTCTGCGGGCAAAAGATGCCCGTTTCATCTGGATCAAAGCGGTAAAATAATCATGGAGTATCACGGGGATTTTTCACACTTGTACCGGATGGTTCAGGAAAAGATGGAGCGTTCCGGATCATGTCACGACTTCGATCATGTCTGCCGGGTGATGCACAATGCGGAAAAACTGCTGGAGTCTTATCCGCAGGCGAACCGGGAAATCGTTATGCTGTCAGCTCTTCTTCACGATATCGCCCGACCGGAAGAGGAAGCCAGCCGCGGCAGATTATGTCACGCAGTTGCCGGAGCAAAAATGGTTCCGGATTTTTTGCTGAAATCCGGTTTCCCGCAAGAGTTGATCCCCCCGGTAGCTGAAGCCGTAAAAACCCACCGTTTCCGGGGAAAACATGAACCGCAAACTCTGGAAGCTGATTTGATATTTGATGCGGACAAACTTGATTCTCTCGGAGCAGCCGGCATTGGCAGAGCATTCCTTTTTGCCGGCAGGGAAAACGCCCGTCTGCACAATACCGCAGCAGAAGCATTAGCTGCGGAGGCGTACAGCAAAGAGGATACTGCCTATCGGGAATATCTGGTAAAACTCCGTTATCTGCCGCGAAAAATGCGCAGTGAAGCCGGGCGGAAAATGGCAGTTGAACGAGCCGCATTTATGGCGGATTTTTTTGAACGTCTTGACAAAGAAACCAAATTGGGAGATTTTTCCTTATGAAAATAATGTTTATTTCAGACATTCACGGTATGGCAGGAACGCTGCAAAAGGCTCTTGAACATGCCGACAACTTAAAGAGTGACCGCATTGTGATTCTGGGCGATATACTTTATCACGGCCCCCGCAATGGAGTACCGGATCTCTACGATCCGGCAAAAGTGGTGGAACTGCTCAACGCCCGTAAAGAGCAGATCATCGCCGTGCGCGGCAATTGTGATGCTGAAGTTGATCAGATGCTGCTTAACTTCCCCATCATGTCAGACTATTCAGAATTGATTTGCGGCGAAAACCGCTTTTTTCTCACTCACGGTCACCTGTGGAATGAATTTCATCTGCCGGAAATCTCCGGCGGTTCAGTGTTGGCACATGGTCACACCCATGTCGCAGAGTTAAAAAAACTGGATTCCGGCATAACGATCTTTAACCCCGGATCAATTTCTCTGCCTAAAAATACGATAGTAAAAAGTTTCGGCTGGTTTGAAAACGGTACGCTATCTGTCCGGATGTTGGAAGAACCCTCTAACGTTATCAAGGAAGCACAAATATGAAAAACCGCGTTGTCAAGTATGATAAAGCAATGGCAGCAGCCGCAAAGGATACCGGCGAATTGCGTTTCATACCATTTGATACGCCGCCATTGCGGCTCAGCGGTTTTCCTTTTACGCGCCCCGGTGAAAAACTGCGCCGTTTGCCGGATGATCCGCGCTTATCTGATGGGGTACGTTATCTTTCAGAACACACCTCGGGAGGAAGGATCGATTTCCGGACGGACTCCCGGCATCTGGCAGTCAGAGTAAAGCTGCGCTCGTCTTCGCACATGTATCACATGCCGGATGTCGGGTCGGCAGGTTTTGACCTTTACATGGGAGACCCCGGCAGATCCTTTATGATCGGCAACAGCAGAGCAGACAAAAACAGCGATGCGTACACCAGCGACCTGCATATCGGCGAATTGCCCGGCACGATGAACAGTTACACCATCAACCTGCCGCTTTACAGTGGTGTTGAATCACTGGAGATCGGCATCGACCAGGATGCAAAACTCCTTCCCCCTGTCCCGTGGAGCGATGAGCGCCCAATGGTGTTTTACGGAACCAGTATCACCCAGGGCGGCTGTGCTTCCCGTCCCGGGATGTCATACTCCAATATTCTGGGCAGAAGATTCAATATGCAGGCGTTCAACTTCGGTTTTTCCGGCAATGGCAAAGGTGAACCGGAAGTCGCAGAATATTTGGCAAAAATCAATGATCCGGCTCTCTACCTGCTGGACTATGAACCCAATGCCCGACCGGAAGGCGTCAAAAAAACGTTGAAACAATTTATCTCTATTTTGCGGGATGCACATCCGGAAACTCCGATTTTTGTCATGTCAAGTTTGCGGTTCAACCGGGAAATACCCATTACCGGAGATGTCAATATTCAGGCGGAAATTTTGGCAGAATCTGCGAAATTCCAGCGTGGAGAGGTCCGTCGCCGCCGTCGGAACGGTGATAAAAACATCTTCTTTATTGACGGCGGAAAAATCGCCGGTAAAGACTGGCACGAATTTTCCGTGGACGGCTGTCACCAGACCGATCTGGGCTTTTACATGATTGCCAATAATCTGGAAAAGATTCTCAAAAAAGTCCGGTGACACCCGCCCGAATCGATCAGAATTTATCCAACAGAGCAAAAAACAGAGTATTCAACTTATCAGAAACATGGTTCGACGTTTGCGGCATCCGCACCATCGGTCTTTCACCATGCATGGCATCTGCACTGGAGATCTGCCATTGATACTCTGCCATAAGTTTTTTTATACTCGCTGTCGGCGGCAAATAGCATGGCAGATTGCCCAAAGAGAGAAAGAAGTTGCGTTTTTCATCATCGGTGACCTCCGGCAAAAAGTATAACTCCGCCAGCACGCCATCGACAGCAGCGGCATACATCTGTGAATTGCAGACAAAACTGTTGCTTTCGCGGAATATGCGTTCCCAGGACTGAAGTTTGCCGCTCATCAAACGCCGGATCTTACCATTGAAGTTCTCACCGTTTTCATAGATGTTGACAATGGATGCTTTTTCTGATCTGCTCAATTCAGCCCCGGACTGCCACTCTGCCGTCCGGCATCCGAACGGCTCTGCAGCAACAACCGTCTCCGGAATCGGGAATTTCTGCCAATTGGCACTTTCATAGACCCGGAAAAATTCTGTATACAACGGCATCAGAGTGAAGCCCTGCTCCGCTGCCCAGCGTGCAGCATAGTCGCATAAACGTTTGGCGATCCCCTTTTTCTGGTGCGTGGGTGCCACCGCCACGGAAGCAATTCCAGCGACCGGATACCACTGTCCATCCACCAGAATATCATGGGGAACCAATCCGCAATGCCCAACCAGCAGATCTCCGTCAAATGCCCCAAATGAGATTTCTTCAAAGGGCATTTCACAGCAAGTTTCGGCGATTATTTTCCAATGCGCCGGGAAACATACGCCCAACAGCGGCAAGACTTGTTTTGATTGTTCTTCATGAGTAAGTCTACGCATCAGGAAGTCCATTTTATCGCTCCACATCATCCTAACATCTTTTTACCATTGATAATCGTTTCTTTGACCGTCGTCAAATCATTTGCCAGCACAACGATATCTGCAGTGTATCCCGGGGTCAACATGCCGTATATATCTCCCAAACCGATTGAACGGGCGGGATTGCAAGAGGTCATCAGCGCCGCTTCAACCGGAGAAAAACCGAACTTGAAAATCAAATTGGCAAAAGCCCGGTTCATGGTCAGACACGATCCGGTGATCTCATGCGGCGGTTCAACGAAGCGGCACACCCCGGCATTTTCCAACTTGTAAAGCCTGCCATCCGGTTCAGCATAGATCCCGTCCGGCTTGCCGGTTCCCGGCATGGCATCGCTGATCGCCACGATCCGCTCAACACCGGCTGCCCGTACCGCCAGCCGCACCAGACCGGACGGCACATGAAAACCATCACAAATCAACTCGATCATCAGCCGGTCATCTGTCAACACCGCATCGGCAAGCGCAACTTGCGATACTCCGCTGTCAACCGGCCTGCCCTCATAGGCATCAAACAAGTGACAAACCCGGGAAATACCACTGTCAACAGCTGCCGGCAATGCTTCTGCCCCCATTCCGGTATGTCCAAGAGAAACAGCAATCCCGCTGTCATGCAGCATGCGGATCACGGTATCTGCTCCGGCAAGTTCCGGTGCGATCGTGACAATTTTCAACACTCCGGCGGCACACTCCAGCCATGCTTTGACCTCTCCGGCATCGGGGGTGCGCAACTGCGCGCGATCCATTCCGCCGCGGTGAGCGAGTTCCAGAAACGGTCCTTCCAAATGAGCTCCAAGTATACGAGAACCGTCCAGCTCTCTCATATTGTCCCGAACCGTTTGCAAATATTGCAGAGTTGATTCCTCCGAGGACGTCGCCAAAGTGGGAAGAAAACCGGTCATTCCGGTTTCCGGAGCGAATTTTGCCATTATTCCGATACCGTCCCCGATGGCTTCTCCATCTCCGATACCATGGATATGGGTATCAATAAAACCTGGAACGATCCAATCTGCATCCGGTTGGATTTCTCCGGAATATTTGATGCTCACAATCAAATTGCCGTCGGTTGCGATTTCTCCGTACCCGGCAGTTTGACCACTGATTATATTGCCCTTTAATTTCATATTGCACCCCGCTTCTGATCACCGTGCAGCCGCCCAGGAATACAGCGCGATCGCAACGATCATCAAAACTGCCGCGCTTCCCCGGCGTATCCATTGCATTCCGGAAAGATTTGCCTCAAGTTTACTTCCGGTTAATAAAGTCAGAATTGCTCCGAGAATCACTGAAAAAAGTCCACGGCTGGCAAGAATGACATTGCCGAATACCGGATTGACTCTGGCAAAACAGATCATCAGGAACGCTTGAGAAATAACCCACAACAGAGCATACGGAAATGCCGTGATCAATTGTTCCCGGTTGACTTTTACTTTAACCAGTGCCGGAAGCGTCGCAGTTCCCAACGCGACATACGCCACCGTTGTGGCAAAAAACGCTCCTTGCAGCGGCGAATGACCGCTATCCAGCATGCATTTACCCATTTCTGTTTCACAAATATCAGACAGTGAATAGCAAATCAAGGTAAATAATAAAAACACCCCACCTTTTAAGTCAACGTTTCCACGTCCGCGCCAATTGATCATCACGGCTGCTGCGGCGGCAATAATGATCGCCAGCCACTGCCACCCATCCGGGAAGTTGCGGGCGCTGATCATAAAAATCACCGTCAGCACGATAAGTTTCAATCCCAACAACGACGACAGACGGCTGGCTTCAATATATTTCAGCGCCGTAAAAAAAGAGAACTGCCCGGTAAAAAAGACTGCCATCCATGCCGCAATATAAAGCAGATAGCGGTTGAGGTCAACGACTTTTCCCGGATACAGGAAGCACGCTGCCGGCATGCATAAAACAAGCATGACCAGATGGGCTGCGACCAGTAATTGCCTGGATGAATTGTATTTCTTTAAGAAATTTGCACTGAAAAGGAATGCCACGGCATTGAGAAATGCCGCTAAAAATCCCGATAAAACGCCGGTAAGCATAATCAATAATAGTATTCGATCAAACGTTCAAGTTCTTCTTTGGCAGCTTTGATATCCCGGATCTGCTGTTCACCGGTAATTTCTCTTTCGATAGCGAACACCCCGGAAAATTCCAATGCACGCAGTTTGCGGACAATCTCCGGGAAATTTGCTTTTCCCTGTCCGAAAGGCACCTCTTTGCCAAGACTTCTGCCGCCGGAGGGAAAAAGTCCGTCTTTCACGTGCAGATTGCGCACATAAGGACCGATAACATCCAGAGCATCCACCGGATTTCCCCGCCCGTAAAGAATCAGATTGGCGGTGTCCAGATTTACCCCGAGATTGGGCAAACCGATATCTTCAATGGTACGAAGCAGGGTCACCGGCGTTTCCTGACCGGACTCAAACCAGAATCCCAAACCGAGATCATGGCAATAGCCGGCAACTTCAGATATGGCATCGACAGTTTCTTTATACAGCGGATCTCTGGGAGTTTCCGGAATAAAACCGCAATGGGTAATGATTGCCGGAGCATTGAGCATTTTGGCAAAATCAGCACCGAGTTTCAACTCTTTCACCCGGCGTTCCCGCTGATCACGCGGCACGATACCGCAGGTCAAAGGTCCATCGTAGTTATCCCAAATGATCTCTCCGGTATATCCGGCCCAATAGGCAGCAATACTCACGCCGTTTTCTGCCATCTGCCGCTTTACGGCGGCAGCATTTTCCGGAGTAAGCTCCTCCATCAGCCAATCGGTCACTTGAGCAGTTTTGATACCGAGTTTGGCGATCCACGGAAACGGGTTGGCATGTTGTTCCACGATAGCCATCACGCCGATTTCAGGTTTTTTAACAGACATAACAATTTTCCTTAATGTAAAGTATTTTTTACAAAATTCACCAATTCAACAAACTTTCGGATACCCGTTTGAGGATCGGAATTCGCGGTGCATCTGAATAAGGAAGAAATATTTCCAGATTCACATAGAGTTTTCTGATACGATCATCAAAGTCATTCCATATACTGCGCCAATCCATGTCCCCTTCCCCGATGACAGCGTGCTTGAAAAATTTGCCGCACCGCACCGGATAGGTACCGGGAAGATTTTCATCGTAAAAAATCCAATCTTTCATGTGCATATGCACAATATAGCTGTACAACTGCCGGCACTCTTCCACAGTTGTCCCGGCAGTCACCATATTGCCGAAGTCATGGGTCAATTTCAGTCCGGGAACCGCCTGCAGTACCTCCAGAACCTCTCCGGCGGTTGTAATTGGACTGTCGAGCATGCCGGTTGCTTCCAACGTAAGAACAATACCGGCATCTTGTGCTATCGGCAACGCCCTGGAGAACCATTCGGTCCAGCGTTTACGGTCTTCTTCGCGGGAAACCTGATCCGGCAGGCCGAATGGCGGGATCATCATCACCGGAGCAGACATTTTTACGGCATCCGCAGTCAGGCGTTTGAATTCATCCAGCGACAACATTTCACCGCATTTCACCGGGGTATACGCCGCGACATCCAATCCGGCATCTCTGGTTATTCTGCCTAAATACGCCGCATCCACGACCTCGGCAGAAGTTATCCAGTCAACAGCCGACATTTTACACTCGACGGCAGCCGCGACGATCTCCTCCGGAGAACCCGTAAGGGTGCTTGACATCATACAGGTTTTCATTTGTCAAACTCTTTCATTTGCCCGGCGACTTCACAGCAGACCGCGATACTGTTCCGGGCATCATTCCCGGTACAAATAATTGACGATTCTTTCCGTTTGGTGACCGCTTCAACAAAGGCGGTCAACTCATCAAAATACGGATCGGATACCGGCAATTCAATATTTTCCACATTTCCTTCCGGATCGGCACATTTAAGCATCCCGGTACAATCACCGATCAAGGCTCCCTTTTCAAAAAATGCAGAAAATCCGCTGTAAAACGGATAACTTGACGGTTGAACAAATCCACCGCTGATTACCGCCTGCCCATCGGCGAAATCCAATACGGCTGTCAGCAGATTTCCGTTGAAATTGCCGCACAACTCTTTGACTGCAGTCACTTTTTCCGGTTCCCCCAAACAATAGCGGGCAAAGTCGAAATCATGTGATAACATATCAAACAAAGCACCTCCGGAAGCCTTGACAAATTCCGGATCCTGCCAATTGCCCCATGAAGGCTGTCCGGTTTCCCGGGTCAACCGGAGCAGTTTCAATTTGCCCATCCCGCCATTTTTCACGGTATTATGCAAATAACGGTAAGGTCCCATGGAACGGACGACATAACCGACTGCGAGCATTTTTCCGGCAGCAGCGGCAGTATCGACCATTTCCTGACACTCCTGTACTGTCAATGCAAAAGGTTTTTCCACAAAGACATCTTTGCCGGCACGCAGGCACTGCAGTACCGCTTGCGTATGAAAACGCGTCGGCAAGGCAATAACTGCCGCATCGGCATCTGAAACAGCCAATGCTTCATCAAGCGTCCGGTAGTGGGGGATATCTCTGATATCATCTGCGGTAATAGTAACAGTTTGTTGGTTGCCTTTGATACTGGACAATCTCTCGGCGGGATCAAAGGGATCGATGATGCCGGCAACGTCAGCGGCGGGATCTTTCAACAAACTTCCGCAATGAGTTTGTCCCATAAAACCGAATCCGGCAATCAGCACTTTTACTTTATCAGTCATTTTTACCATTCCAATTATATTAATCGTTCCACGGGATCAATTCCATAATGTTTATGCCATTTTCCGGATAAAAGGCACTGGTCATAAAAATTTTACCGTTACAGTTCAAAATTTCCGGAGCATGTGCCCGCAAGGTACAGTAAAAATCTTTTCTGCTCATTTCCCGCAATTCATCCGCCCGGTACACATGGGTGATACTCTGATAGCTGTCTTCAAAATGCACATGATCATTTACGCCGTCCCAGAGGCAGAGAAAAAGATAAACTTTGCCATTGTAAAAATAAACAAAAGGAGACTCCGGATGCAAATTTTCCGGCATCTGCATCAGCAATTGACGTTCACTCCAGTTGAAAAGGTCGTCAGACCAACGGTAACACACCTGCTTGTAGATGCAGTATGTCAACAGATATCTGCCATTGACCATTTGGATTTGGGGGTCTCTTGCTCCGCTCAAATCCGGCTCGGAAAAAATCGTCCCGACTTTTTCCCATTGATAAAGATCCTTTGACCGGTACATCCGGATATCTTCCGGGCCGCAGATCATATAGTAAAAACCGTCTTTATGAATCACTGTCGGAGAGTGGAATTCCGGACGTTCACCCGGTCTTTCCGATGGGGGGAGGATCATTCCGCAGCAACGGTATTTTTCCAGAGGTGAATCGGATACCGCATGAAAAAGCTGATACTCCCCATCATGCGGTTCTTGAGCAGAAGTCAGCGGGTGCGCGATCCCGAACATGTGCCACTTACCGTCTTCAGCACAGATATGGCAATGGTCATTTACACTCCATTGCTCATAAAATTCACCTTTTTTCACCTCTTCGCCGTCAGGACCGGGATAAATTTGCGGATCCGGCAAATAAATAAGCTTTGAACATTTTTGTCTCATAACGACCTTTTCTCATGTCAATCGTTTCACCACTTTACTGATAACAACTCACGTCAAACATAATGTAGCACCTGTTCAGCGAGGTTTCAACTGAAGAAACGTTTTTTCAAAATAAATTATAATTACGGCACACCGCAACCGGAAACAGCGGCTTCATTTACCGTCAGTGTTTTTGATAACCAATTGAGGATACACATCTCTCCGGATCGGCGGAAGTTCCGGATTTTTACATTTTTCCATAAGCACATCAATCAAAGCATCAGCCAGTTCCTGCCAGTGTGAATTGCAGGAGATCACATTCAGCGAATCCGGCAGCTCTTCTGAAAATCCCTCAAAATTAATGAACGTATAATCTTTTGCCTTATCTGGTGCATGACGGAAAAGTTCCAGAGAAAAAGAGAGCAGATTTTCAACGTTCGCAAAAAACAAAGTCCACACATCATTGGGTTGGCTGTTCAGCTTTTCCCAGATTTTCTGTCCGGCATTTTTCTCACCACCGTCGCAATAGATCACCATATCAAGGGCGAACTGCGAATTTTCCTGAATGGATTTAAGCTTACGGTCACCTTCGCAGCAGACCATCCCGATCTTGCCGCCACGCAGAGAAGCTACTTCAAGCGCTTGTCGGATAACCTCATCCCAATGTACATCCACCCGGTCATAATCAAGATCGAGTTGCAATTCTTCGTTGTAAATAACCGTTGGTGTCGGGGAATCACGAAATCCGAAATCATCCCAAAGAATTATGCCGTCGACTCCGTATCCGATCATCCGGTCATAAGCAGCACGCTGCTCTGCCCGGGAAGAAGAGGCATTCCAGAAAAAAAACAATGCCGTTTTCCCTTTTTTCTGCAGTTTCTGCTGAAAATAAGTGACAAACTGTGAATACCAGCGGATGACCGGTACCGGCATCATCACTCCGATAAGATCACTGCGCCCGCAACGGAGCGCCCGCGCATTGGCATTTGGACAGCACTTCAACTCTTCCGCCATCGCCAGGACCTTTTTCCGTAATTCGTCCGACACACCGCAATATTTTTTACCGTTCAACACTGTTGAAACAACCGATGTGGAAACATTGAGTCTGCGTGCCAAATCTTTAATTGTAACTGCCATTTTTTACAGTATGATCCTCTGTTATTGGTAATGTCCCGAATTTTGCGGAACTTGCATTCAAAAATCGTTGACCGTGATTATCGCAACCGCAAAAAATATATCACCAACCTGGTGATTTGTCAAGAAATTGTCCGTAATGCACCATCACCGGAATGGATGCATCTCAACCAGTGGGACAACGATCTGTCGTTTTCAAATTAAATATAGCATTTTTTTCAAACATTGCAATCAGCCTTTGCTGGATATTTGCAATTATCTCACATATTCCAGTGTTTTTTTCAAACTGCGCTTTTGGCGGTAAATTTTCTGCATTTTTCTGAAGCCGCCTCCATATATCGGATCCTTATTGCTCTCTTTTGCGGCATTTAAATATTTTTTTCCCCGCCTCTCATTGTAAAGCGAAGCAACCAATTCGCAAAAACCCTCTTCGCTGGCAAGATCCATAACCTCTCCGACATTGTGCCGGATGTGGTCGTGAGCCAATTCATGCACCAAAGCATCAATCAGTAAATCTTTCGGGACACTGTGCAAAACATAGATCCGGCATTTTTCATCGGTAATTACGGATTTGCTTCTGCCTCCGGGCAGCCGCTTGGTAACTGTTTTTTTCTGATAGCGCATCAATGCCATATTACGTCCGTTTTCCGCCTGATATATATTTTTTGATTCCTGCAGCAGACGTTTCCGGTCAACAATGACCAATTCGATACGATGGGTTTTGTTGAAGTTGTAATATTTTGCCAGATCATCCCGCAAATCCCGAAAAATTTCCCGGACTTTTACAGAACTGCCGACCACAGTCGAACGGCACAAACGGCAGATCGTCCTGCCGTCTGCCAGCGGAGATATCCCGGATGGGAAAGAACAATAATAACAGGATGGCTTTTTAGTGCAGTTTTGACAGCAATACAGTTTTTGTCCGAAAGAGTTGACCAGAGTTATCACCCGTTCAAGACCGGTTCCGCAAACCGCACATTTGAAAAACTTACGCATGCAGCTTTTACTGCAAAAGTTTTTTCCCATCATGGAAACTGACCCCTGCAAACAGGTCCTGGCACACGTTCCGCACTTCGGCAATGTTGAATGATAACATTTTTTGGAACAATAATCCGCTTCTTTGGTACGAATAAATTTATTGCGCAGTTTCTTATTGCAGACAGCACACTCATCTGCATACGATAAAAGCGGAATCAGTGATAAGATCAGCAACAGTGACTTCAGTTTCATTTTTCGATCTCCCGGATATTGAGTGCATTATTAAGATAACTGCCGAGGCGGCAACTTTCAAGTCTGCACACAAAAAAACTCCGGAAAAGTTTCCGGAGTTCAGCACCGATCAGTGCATCTGTATCATTTCGCGAGCATCGCCGCCGCATTTTCGTTGGCAACCTTATACGCGGCTTTGGCAAACTCACTGTCGGAAAACTCCAAATGCAGTTTTCTCTCTGCCAGATCCCGGGAAACATCAATCGAATCACAACCATATTTTTCTGCAAGTTTCTCCATTGCGGCGATCCGCGCATTGGCTTTGAATTCCGGACGGCGGTTATCAAAATGCCGGACGCGGGCTGTGATCATATTACGGTTGATGGGAACAGCGGTGCCGATATACTCTTTGACCAGAGCTTCGTCTCCAGGGTAGATCAGCAATATTCCGGCAGCGGGAGAACTTTTGCGGATATTTTGCAGCAGTTTCTCCAATGCGTCAGCTTCCGGAAAATTATTCCGGTCACAAGTAACGACATACAAATCGGCTTTGCCTTTTCCCTCACCGAAATACTGCGGATACTGCCGGTATTTCAATGCCCGGTCGATTCCGGAGTAATTTTTAACGTCGCCCCCTCCGGCATAACCGACAACGATTTTCCGTGATCCGGAGGCAAGCAGCTTTTTCACGACATCCAGACTGCCGCGGGATACAGCATAATCATTGCTGCCCCGGGAGTAAAGTTCCAGAAAGTTGACGATCAAAGAGGGATCAAGCAAACTGTGCGGATGGTGCTGATTGCCGGGTTTATTGACCGAACGCACCTTGCCGCCCAAAGCCTGATATCTGGCGGCAAAGACCACGATGTTGTCTTTCATGGGAACAACCGTATCGCTTACTCCGCAAACCGCAAGCACCGGGATCCGGGCTTTTGCCATTGACTGCAGATCATCAATGGGATTCCCCCGGAATCCGGCAAGGTCTGCCCGGGAGATGCCGTAAGCCGCCAGACACCGTTTGCTGTCTTTGGAGTTCTCGTTGCGGCAGGGCCAACTGCGGATGTCA
The DNA here is from genome assembly GCA_015061495.1 of Lentisphaerota bacterium. GTDB lineage: Bacteria > Verrucomicrobiota > Lentisphaeria > Victivallales > Victivallaceae > UBA1784. The sequence goes on along the minus strand of SUWL01000003.1, from coordinate 24,987 downwards.
CACACCGGAGCATCCACATACACAGCGGCACACTTATCCGGATTCTGCTTTGCCCAGTTGAATACGATCAATCCGCCCCGGCTCATGCCTTCCAGCACCGGACGGCGGGAAAAACCGCATTTTTCCGTCAGGAAATCATAAAATTTATTCCAGCGTTCCACCGCTTGCCTGTTACCATACAAATTGCCGACATTGATATAAACAAGGTAATAACCGCGACGGAGCATCCACACATCGGTTTGTGCCTGATGACCGAAAAAGCGCGCCCGCCAGATCCACGGCTTTGCCGGATCAGGCTTATTGGGAACCACCATCAGTGCAGACGTCCCGTCAAACTGGAAATCATACCGGTCAAATTCATCGGCGAAACGTCCTTTGGAATATTTCGGCAGAGCATTGACAACCGACTCATTAACTCCGGCGGCAGCAAGGGCAGCACCGGCGAACAACAACAGAAAACAGAGAAATTTTTTCATACGGCACTCACATGATCAGGAAGGTTTTTTCAGCATCTTTGGTAAAATTTTCCGGAGTAGAGCGGAAAAATACAGTTTTCACCGACATCCCGGCATGATGTCCGGCAGGAACCGGATTGAAGTTTTCCAGAATGATATAGTCTTTGCGGTAATAAGGGCGATCCCACAGCATACGGCGGGCATCTTTACCTTTGCCGTGTTCAAAATAGAGGGCAGTTGCCAAAGCTCCGCCGGTCTTGGGGTTGAACAGGGAAATTTTCGGCATATACTCGCTGGCAGGCACTTTGTTGTTTGCCACCAGATCAATACTCAAAAAAGTGCCGTCCGGCCGCAATCCGTAATACTTGGTAAATTCGGTCGACCACGGGTGCATGGAACAGTAAACATGCTGAATATCCGAAGCTTTGGTAAAGTAAAGATTGGTTCTTTCAAAAAGGGTATCATCCTCCAGGGCGATGGAATAGGTAACTTTGATCGTACCGATGGTTGAAACTTTTTCCATAAAGAAACTCTTTTTGGCATTCATTTTTGGAGCTGCTTCACAAGCCTGTCCATCGATGACAAAGCGAATAGAGTCCACCTTTTCCGCGACACCGGTCTCCTTGTGTCCGGAACCGATAAAACCTTTTATTCCTTTGATGCAATGAACAAAACCGTAATGACTGCCGGTATTATCCACGCCAAACATTTCGCCCTCATACTCGACCCGGTTGATATTCCAAAACTTCCGGTGGTCAAGTTTTATTTTCACCTTTCCACAGCTCACTTCGATAAATTTCGGCAATTCAGCGGCATAAACAGCACTGAAAGCCATAAACAACAAAAGTACGACAATTTTCTTCATTTTGCCAACTCCTTTCTCTGTAATGAATAAATGGAAGCACCCTCAATACTATACACTGCTTTTGCGAAAAAATCAACCGTTTCTGATTGAATATTTTTACCGTTTTATTGCCATTTTTTGCACGTGTAAAAATTTATCGACTTTTTTGTAAAAAAATGCTTGCTTTATTATTTTACGTGAACTATTTTAAGACAGCTGCTTGGACAAAAGAAAGGAAAATATTATGGAAACTCCGAGAGTTATTGACACCCATTGCCACTTATGGATGGGAGATGACACCAAATATCTGGATCAAATCGCCGAAGACGGCATCATTGAACAGGCATGGATCCTCGCCCATGAGTGCCATGTTGTCTCCGACACCTACCGTTCCGCGACCAAAGCCCAGGTTCTGGAAGCAGCACGCCGCTATCCCGGATTCATTCTGCCATTCGGTTATATCGACTGGCGGCAGGATGCCTCCCAGATCGACATCCTCAAAGAGCAGGGTTTTTTCGGCTTGAAAGCGATCCGTCCGATTTACAACTACGATGATGAACGTTATTATCCGATTTACAAACGTGCGGAAGAGTTGGACATGCCCATTGAATTTCACGTGGGAATCATCGCCAACCGTCCGCTGGACGTTCTGACCGATCCCCGCTTCTCTCCCGGACCGATCAGAATGCGCCCGTCCATGCTGGATACCATTGCCGCAGTGTGTCCGAAACTGCGACTGATACAGGGACACATGGGAGTCCCCTGGTGCAATGAACTGTTTGAATCACTCTGGTACTATCCCAACATTTATGCCGGAATCAGCGGGTTGACCGACTGGGAGTGGCTTATCAAAAATTTGAGCCGCAAAGCTTGCGACCAAACCCCGTTTCATCAGAAAATCATGTTTGCCACCGACAGTTATTATGGTGAAGTTCCGCCGGAACTCTTCTATCGCCGGGTGTACTTTATCAATGACTTCTTCCGCTTTGTCGGTGAAACTTATGATTGGGGTTCCCACCGGGAAGATGTCATGCGCAACAATGCCATCCGTTTCCGTGACGGCAATATTTGCAAACGGTAAATTGCAATGAGCGGTCATAAACATCTTTTTATGCTCACAATGTGGATTTTGCTGGCAGTGTTCCTGCCGGCATTCCATCTTTCTGCCGGAGAGGCAGAAATGTTGAAACTTTTTGACCGTGCACACAATCTGTCTCCCCGGAAAAATCTGCTGTTATCTCCCTATGGAATCGAACAATGTTTCGGTTTGGCAGCGTGCGGTTCCGGCAAACAAAGCGGCAGGGAGTTGGCAGATATTCTGGGGATCGATCCATCTGTCTCCAGACCGGGAATTCCTGCTGAAACATACGGAACACGGGCGACATTCAACTCATTCAATGCGGTTTTTTACAACCGCAACTATACCCTGTTGCCGGGTTTCATCCGCCTCTGCCGGAATATTTACAACGGGAAGATATACAAACTGGACTTCCGCCGTCCGGCAGAATGTGCCAAAATCATCAACGCTCTGATCAAAAAAGAGAGCCGCGATCTGCTTGATAATGCCATTTCTCCCGATCTGTTGACGAACGATGATGCGGCCGTTTTGCTGAATGTACTGTATTTCAAAGGAGGATGGAGCGAACCATTCTCAACAGCCAATACTGAAAGGAAAACATTTTACCCTGCAGATCAAGCTCCATACGATACCGACATGATGTATGCAAAGCAGGAATATGCCTATTTTGAAAAAGACGGTATCCAGGCTGTATTTTTGCCGTTTGACGATTACCGCTTTAAAATGTTGCTGATAAAAACAGCTGATAAAACGGCACCGTTGAACAAGGTCACCGGTTTTCTGGCAGAAAATGGGCTTCGCTACATAGAAAAAAACTCCTCTTACGGATATGAAGTACACATTCATCTGCCGAAATTAAAATTGAATGGCGATAACGATTTGATCCCGTTGCTGAAAGCCGCCGGAATGAATGTTATATTTGATCCGCATCACAGTGACATCGACCGGATGATTGCGGAACAACCGCTGTACATCGCCGGGGCAAAACAACTTGTCAAACTGAATGTGGATGAGAAAGGCGCCGAGGTCGCCGCAGCGACCATTATACTTCCCAAAGCGGCATCAGCCCCCGGAACAGATGAAGTAAAAGTCCGGGAATTCAGGGCAGATCACCCATTTGTGATAGTGCTTTTTGACTGGAAACACCGGAATATCCTGCTGACCGCAGCAGTACTTCGACCTTGAAATACCAAACAGCCGGATACATTACAGATCGGGCCAAAAAGAACAGGAGGTGTCCGTTATGAAATTTTGCAAACCCGCTGTCTTTCTTGCCGCAACAGCCATCCTGTCACTGTTTTCGCAGGATGTTTATCTCAAAAAAGCTCCGCCGGCACCAATATCAGATTTTGACATATTTCTTTACCGGTACTGGAAACAGCAAAAAGTAACTCCTGCCAATGAAGCATCCGACTGTGTTATGGTCCGGCGGCTTTATATCGATCTTGCCGGCAGGGTACCAACTCCCCAAGAAGCGCTTGATTATATAAACTGCAGACAAAAGCGGAAACAACAACTGCTGGTACAGGAGTTGCTGGAATCTGAAGAACACGCCATGTTTATGACCATGCGTCTTGGCGATGAACTGCGGATCAAATCGGAATTTCCGATCAACCTCTGGCCTAACGCGGCATTTCTTTATTCCCGGACGATCTTCGACGCGATAAGAACCAATATGCCGTTTGATGCTTTCGCCCAAATGCTGATCTGCGCTGACGGCAGCAATTTCCGCAATGGATATGTAAACTTTTACCGGGCAGTGCCGGTAAAAAACAGTATCGAAACAGCCAATGCCTTTGCCGGATTTCTGTTTGGCAAAAAGCTTCAGGAACTTCCGGCGGCGGAACAGAAGCGTTTGATCGACACGTTTGCCCATATCCGCTTCAAAAGCACCCGGGAATGGAAAGAAGAGATCGTCTATTCAACCGTGCCATTCAGTGCCGGATCGGACCCGCGCATTGAATTTGCCCGCGAGTCTGTCAACTCCCCGGAATTTGCCGAAGCGGCGGTACGCCGGGTCTGGCGCTGGATATTCGGCAATTGTGAGGTCGACAAGGCGATCATCGAACGACTGGCGGCCGACTTCAGAGATAAGGATTTTGATCTCCGTGCCCTGCTCTATGAGATATGTACTTCAACAGCTTACCGGGTCGGCAGCATCAGTGAGGGGGATTATACGCAGAAACTCAAATACGCCGCCATCTACCCCGTCCGGCGATTGGATGCCGAAGTATTGGCTGATTCCATTGCCCAAATAACCGGAGTGCCTTACACCTATTCCAGCGTGATCCCCGAACCTTTTTCCTACTACCACGGCCGGGCTGCAGCATTGCCGGATGGTTCGATAACCGACCGCTTCCTGCTGCTTTTCGGCAGACCGTCCCGTGACTCCGGGGCATGGGAAGAGCGAAAAAATACGATCACTGCAGATCAGCGTCTTTACCTGTTCAATTCTGCAGATATCAACAGCCGCCTGCAAAAACTGCTCTGGCAGAAACTCAAAAAAGAAAAAGACAAATTCAATGCCCTTTTTCTGCTTTTTTACTCCCGCCCACCTACTGGAGAAGAAAGAGAAATATTCAATACCATGGGTAAAAAAGTAAAATCCTGGAAATTACTTGCCAGGATGCCGTGGATTCTGCTCAACTCCCGGGAATTTCTCTATCAGCACTGAAAGGAAACGATCTATCATGAAAAAAGTATTACTGCTTGCCGCGATAATTCCGATGCTGATGCTGGGAGCCAAAGAGGTCAAAACAGCAAAAAGCGTGATCGAGATATGGGTTTGGGGCGGACCATCTCAATTGGAAACCTTTGATCCCAAACCCAACGCTCCAGTCGAATATAACAACGGTTATAAAGCCATTCCCTCCAATGTCCCCGGCATTGAAGTCAGCGAAATGCTGCCGCGTCTGGCAAAACAAGCCGACAAGTACTCCATTATCCGCACTATGACTCACCGGCACAACGGGCATGAAACCGCCAGTTACTTAATGCAGACCGGCAGAGAGCCGGGAGCCGGTAAAGTGTTTCCGGCAATCGGAGCGTTGGTGGCATTTTACAAAGGCAAAGATTACCACGGTGATCTTCCGCCGTATGTGATCCTTACCAAGCCCAAAGGACGTTTCGCCGAAGAGGGATTTCTCGGGGAAAAATTCAAACCGCTGGTCACCGGCGGCAATCCCAATGCAGTCAGATTCAGTGTTGACGGTATCACTCCACCGGGGAATTTGACCAAAGAAGATATCAATATGCAATTTGAGGCACTGGAGAAGTTCGATTCTTTCGGCAAAAAATGCAATATCCCGGCATTGAAGGATTTTGATTCCGCCGGAATAAATGCCATCAGAAAAATGAATGGTTCGGCAGCAAAAGTGTTTGATCTCTCTCTTGAAACACCGGAGATGCGTGACCGTTACGGCAGGAATGAATTCGGTCAGGCTTGTCTTGCCGCCCGCCGTCTGGTGGAAGCCGGTGTCCCGTATGTCACCATCAATGCTCAAGGTTGGGATTCCCACAAAAAACATTTTGAAACCATGAAAAAGAAAACCGCTGAAATGGATCAGGCAGTTGCCGCACTGCTGGAAGATCTCGCCGCCAGAGGTTTACTGGATACCACGATCGTCTGGTGGAGCGGAGAATTCGGGCGGACTCCTAAAATTCAATGGGAAGCTCCGTGGAATGGCGGGCGCAACCACTATGCCAGATGTTTTTCTGCGATCATTGCCGGTGGAGGATTTCAAGGCGGCAAGGTCATCGGTGTATCTGATGCCGTAGCCGGAGTGCCGGTTTCTCGCCCAGTGGCCCCGCAGGATTTATTGGGCAGCATTCTGGAAAGGTGCGGAATTGATCCGGACTCCAAATTTCCGGAATTCACCGGAGTAGACGCCTCTTTGCTTCCCAAAGAGAGCAAGGAAGGCAGGCTGCGTGAAATATATCCGCGATCCGGGAAAGGAGTTGAAAAATGAAAAAATATCTTCTCTTGTTTGTATTGTTGGCTTCAAGTGATATCCTCTTTGCCGGTGCCTATCTCGGTTACCTTTACCCATCCGGGGGACAGCGCGGCACCACGGTACGGGTCATCGCCGGAGGACAGGGACTGCGCGGCAAAATAACGATCCTCTGTTCCAACCCCGGGGTCAAACTGAAATCCGCGGCAGTGGTCCCGAACATGGGATATTTCCCGGGGCAGCAGCGGACATGGCTGATCAATTATCTGAAAAATATTTACGCTGGAAAAAATGGAATACCCCCCTACCCTGAAAAGAAAGATGAACAAGGGTGGCGTAAAAACTCTTTTCTGGAAAAACTTGCTGACCTGCCGCCATTGGAGCGTTCAATAGTAGCTCACAGTGTTTATGTGCGCATCAATTCTCTGCAGGCTGCTCCGGCGATTTCCGGCAGAGTGATACTGGATCTGGAAATTTCTCCGGATGCGCCGACCGGTCCCTGCCGGCTCCGTCTGGTTTCCGGCAGAAGCATTTCCAACGAAAAACTGTTTTTCATTGATTCAGACCGCCAGATCATTGAACCGCTGTACACTCCGCCATTTCTCCCGGCTCCGGCGTTGGAACCGGTCAAAGAACTCCCGGCAGTGCTCAATGGTCAGATCATGCCCGGAGAAACGGATGTCTATACCGTCTTTTTGCAGGGTGACAAAAGTTACTCATTCACCATGCGTGCTGCTGAATTATCCCCATATCTGGGGGACAGCGTGCCGGGACATTTTCAGGGGACTCTGACACTTCGCGATTCATCAGGACGGGAAGTCGCCTTCGCCGACGATGAGTTTCATCACCCCGATCCGGTTCTGCGTTTCACACCGCAGCTTGACGGCTTTTATACACTGCACGTATCAGACAGCATCAAACGCGGTAGAGCAGACTTCGTCTACCGGGTGGAAGTAACTGATAAAACAGAACCTTTCCGTCCCTACCATAATGTTTCGGATTACATAAAACGGGAAAAATCATTCAACATCGGTATGACTTCTTACGTAGAAGTTTCAGATGACAGTGTTGACATCAGCGGAGTTCTTAATCCGCTTCACTACATCACGACGAAATTTGTTGTCCATGCCCGCAAGGGAGAGAGAAAAATTTTTGAGGTTTTTGCTGCCCGTTTGGATTCTCCCTTGGACAGTGTTTTGACGATCAGAAATATGAAAGGACAAGTGATTGCTGAAAACGACGATATTCCGACCGGGCTTGATCTCGATCTCAACCGGCGGCAGACCGATTCAAAAATCGACGTAACCTTCCCGGAAACGGGATCGTATCTGATAGAACTCTCCCCCCGCACCCGACTGACCGGCAGAGAGGGATTTTACACGCTGCAGATCCGTCCTCCGGAACCATCTTTGACTGCCGCATCCGGGTCTTCGGTACTGGAATTGAACAGGCAGGGTGTCGGCAAAATGCGTTTTCACATCCAGAGAAAAGATGGTTTTGCCGGAGACGTGACGATAACTTCTCCGCAACTTGTACCGGTTGGGAAAAACCAAATCGCTGCCGGAGAAAATTTTGCTGAACTATCCTTCAAAGTTACCGCCCCTCCACGGAAAAGTCAGATCATTGAACTGCAGATATATGCAGAATACACGGTCAACGGTAAAAAGTACACCGTTCCGGTAATTCCAGCGGAAGAAACAATGCAGGCATTTGCCTATACTCATTTGCTCGCTGCTGAAAAATTCTACTGTTTTACCCACCCTGCCCCGACAAAAGAGATTCCGGTCAGAAAAAAGCAAATCAAAAAAGCTCCGGCGAAGACGAAAAAAAAATCGTCAACGTAAAAAAAGCCTTTTCCCCGGATACACGCAACACAAGCTTGACTTGACTTTATTATTGCAAACTGGCGGTTTGTACGGATGAGTACGTATAATTACGGAAAAATCAGAAGCATGGCATAATGGTGACCGCATCAAATCGTCTGTGTCATAAAGCATGCATACAAACGGTTGCAGGACAAATCAGAGGCAGCAAGACGTGAGGCGAGCCACAAGGGAGTACGGTGGAACTCCCTCCCCGGGTGCGGCAACCGCGCCGGGAAGTGCGCTGCCGCCCCGAGTAAGTTCCGCTTTAGCGGGCGCCGGAGGGGGTGCAGGGTGGCGACGTTAGCGCCCCCCTGCAAAAGGAACGCCAAGAATGCATGCGGACGGAGTAGACGAAAAATCATTATGACATTCTGTCCCAAACCGTCGAAGAGGCTTATTTCAACTCATTTTGCTGGGCGACCAATTGGTCCGCACCATAGATCCGCCGGAGTTTTGGTTTCTCGATTTTTCCGGTGGGATTGCGGGGAACTTCTGCGAAAATAACCTTGCGCGGCCGCTGATAGCGGGGCAATGCAGTGCAAAAATCGTTGAATTGCTCTTCGGTAAGTTCATAGTCTGGTTTCAATTCGACAACAGCGGCAGCGATTTCTCCCAGCCGCACATCCGGCAAACCGATCACAGCGACATCTTTCACCGCATTGTTTTTACGAATAAAATCTTCGATCTGAACCGGATAAAGATTTTCTCCGCCGGTGATGATGACATCTTTTTTGCGGTCAACCAGATAAATGAATCCATCGTCGGATTCCCGTGCCATATCTCCGGTAAACAGCCAACCATCTGCCGAAAGCACCTCGCTGGTAGCCTTTTCATCTTTGTAGTAACAACGCATCACACCATCACCGCGAACCGCCAATTCACCGACTTCACCGCGCGGCACACACTGTCGTTTCTCATCAACGATTTTGGTTTCCCAACGATAACCGGCAACTCCGATCGCACCGACATGGTCAATATTCTCGACCCCCAGATGGACTGCCCCCGGACCGATGGACTCACTCAATCCGTAGTTGGTATCATACTGGTGTTCAGGGAAATGTTCTTTCCAGCGCTTGATCAGACTCGGCGGCACCGGCTGGGCGCCGATATGCATCAAACGCCATTGAGTAAGTTCATATTTACTCAAATCGATTTCTCCGCGGTCAATGGCATCCAGAATGTCCTGTGCCCATGGAACCAGCAACCAGACGATAGTGCATTTCTCACTGGAAACCGCATTAATAATCCACTCCGGCTTGATTCCGCGCAGCAGTACGGCTTTGCCGCCAACCAGAAAACTGCCGAACCAGTGCATTTTTGCCCCTGTATGATACAACGGAGGAATACAGAGAAACACATCTTTATCAGTTTGCCCGTGGTGTTTTTGTTCAACGATGCATGAATGCATCAAACTGCGGTGACGATGGACGATCGCTTTGGGAAAACCGGTGGTTCCGCTGGAAAAATAGATAGCGGCATCATCCTCATCATCAATGGAAATTTGCGGACTTTTACTGGAACAATAAGCAACCAGACTGCTGTACGATTCAGCGAAAGACGGACAATCTTCACCGACGTAAATGAATGATTTCACTTTGGGCAGACGGTCGCAAATATCCTCGACTCTGCCGGTAAACTCCGGTCCGAAAATCAGATAATCGGCATCTGCCAGATCCAAACAGTAGCGGATCTCATCCGCCGTATAGCGGAAATTCATCGGCACCGCCATTGCTCCGCTCTTGAGGATACCGAAGTAGATCGGCAGCCACTCCAGACAATTCATCAGCAAAATGGCGACCTTATCTCCTTTGCGGATGTGGCGGGTCAACAGAAAATTGGCAAAACGGTTGGCTTTACGATCAAATTCTCCCCACGTCAGTTCCGAACGGAACGAATCAGTCCGACTGGGTTCGATCAAGGCATAATCGCGCCATGAAGTCCGGCGTTTTTCCAACTCCTGCGGGTTGATTTCCACCAGAGCGATATCATTCCCGCGTTCATTGGCATTTTTCGTCAAAATGTCAGTAATCGGCATCCTTAAAATCCTTATGTTTTGAGATGATGTCTCTTAATATACCCTGCAAATGGCATATTTTCAACACCGTAAGAGTTTTTTCCGGCTTGAAAAATTATTTATGCCGGATTATATTATTTGGCAATATCCAAAATCTTGAAACCTTGCGTTTCAGAGCAGTTGACAGATTTGATAATTGTAGAACCTCATCTCAAGACATAAACAAGGCGAATCCGACGGCATGGGACATCACAACCGAATTGAACAATAACTGTTACTTCAGAAAATATAACCCGGGGAAGATTTTATGCCGTTGAAAAGCATCAGCCACGTTGAAAAATTATCCAGAGTTGGAGTTTATGCCGATCCGGATAACCGGACTCACATTCCGGAAAAACTGGCGCAGAATCGGGAAAATATTGAAATACTGCTTGCCGGTGAAGTTTTTTATCCAGATGGCAAAGGAAAAAATCAACGATTCGGCAGGGGAACTATCTTCTGGCATCGCAGCGGAGAATTTGATATTTTCAACAATACGGTAAGTACTTCCCGTTACCGGTGTGCCGTATTTACATTTGAGGTCAATTCATTCAACCGTCCGGTGCCATCCATCGGACAATGGCAGGATCCGGAAAGTTTGGATAATTTCATTAATGAAGCCTCGGAGTTATTCTTATCACCGCAAACCGATAATGAATTTCTCACCATCTGGTGTTATGGCACTTTGCTCCGGCAATTCATCACCACCGTCTTTTGTGCCGGGGAAACACTGCCGACCATTCTCCAGCAGGCATTGCTGCACATCAACATCAAAATGCCCGATGCGGTAAGTATAAAAGAATTGACCGAGACGATCCGATGTTCATCCGTACAGCTCCACCGGCTGTTTAGGCAGCACCTCAACACAACTCCGGGGGAATACATTTTACGCAGGCGACTGGTTCATGCTGCCAATCTGCTGTTAAGCGGTCTGGCTATCCAACGGATTGCTGATGAATGCGGATTTCAGACCATCCCAGGTTTTTACAATGCTTTCCGCAAAGTTTACAACTGCACTCCGGGAGAATACCGGGAAAGAGCTGCATTCCGTAAAAGACAAATGCTGGACAATTCAAAGTGATCTTGCACTGAATGTGTAAACGCCGGCAATTTTGTTATTTTTCATTAATAAATGCAATTTTTCTTTAATTGCATTATAAAATTTCATACGGTATATTAATTTTGTCAGGGCAATATTATGCACAGTTGCCAAAGCGATGTCAACACCTTGATTAAGAAAGGAAATCGTATGAAACAAAGAGCGTGTGAGCGAATTTCTGCCGGAAGAATAATTACAAACTTTACCTTGATCAAACTAAAAAAGAATAAAACCGATAAATTGTCTTTTTTACCTGCCTCCCGGCAGGTGAAGCTGTACAGCTTCACCTTGATAGAACTTCTTGTGGTTATTGCGATAATCGCCATACTGGCAGCAATTCTGCTTCCTGCATTGAATAGTGCCAGAGAGCGCGGACGCAGTGCCAGTTGTATTTCGCAGCTGAAAAACCTCAACCATAAACTGATATTCTATCTGGACGCCAATGATGATTTCTATCCCTACAGTTCATACTCAACCTCTGCAGTAGACTGGTGGTGGAAAGTCATGGATGTCTGGACTTCAGCAGGAGTCAACAGCGGGGAACAGTGTGTATGTCCATCTGCCAATGCCGTTGAAGAAAATCTGACAATCTCCGCCCGGATCAATTACGGAATGAACTACTATCTGGGCAATTCCACCCGTTACAAAAGCGGTCAGATCAAGTCTCCAAGTTCTACTATGATCATGGCAGACACCCAAAAAAGGACTCATCCGAGTTGGGGTGGAAAAGACAATTCAAGCGTTGGAGAAGCGGCGATGCGACACGCAACCCGTGCAAATATGTTCTGTGCCGACGGTCACGCGGATACCATTTCCGAATCCCCAACCGGCAAAAATGATACCGTCGACGGACGTTACTGGTTATCTCCCGATGCGGCGAGCAATCCGGAACTGTAATATTTGGAGATCCACATGAAAAGATTTTTTTATCTGCTGCCAATTCTGACAGCAGTTTCTCTGCACGCAAATTCAGAGTTGATGCTGCTGGATTTTGAAGATTCCAGGCAGGCAAAAAGTTTTGAAGGGTTAAAGGGCAATGCCAACAGCATGACCCATGTCGATGATCCGGCACTGGTCATTTCCGGCAAGGGCAGCGGCAGGATTTTTATGCCTGTCGGCAGTACTGGTGAAAACCGCTGGCCCAGACTGACATACCGTTTTCCCAAAAATCTGCGCAACTGGGATTTCTTTGATGAGTTGCGATTCGATTATATCAACCCAACTCCTGAATATGAAAAATTGACCGTCAGCATATTGGATAAGGATGCGATTTCCTATCCATTCTACGGAGCGAAACTTGATCGAAAAAAAGGTGAAGTTATCTGGCAGCTTCCGGAAGCCGTCCGTGGCAAAGAGATCCGTGCTATCCGGTTTGTTATCGGAGATTCTCCGGTGGAACGCATCGTCTATATCGACAATATCCGCCTTACTGCTTCAGAAGAATCTTTTCAGAAGAAATGCGCAGAATTTATGCGCCGCATTATGCGGGAAACTTCAGTTGAACAATGGCAGCAAGCCGGAATGAGTAAGGAACGGGAAACATTGATATTTACAGCACAGGCTGTCACTGACTCAAAGGACGGTTTGCTTCAACGAGCAGTAAAACTGCAAGAAATTATCGCCAAATATGAAGATTTGAAAATTCAAATGTGGCAGATCCTCTGTCAGAAAAATATTGATGAATTCAATCGCAAGTTTTCTGCCGATGCTATTTGGGGGTATGCATGGACCAGCGGAATGCAAAAAGTTTACCGGGCCGAACTTCCTTTTGAAGGAATTGTGGGCGGCACTCCGGCGCTTTCCCTCGCCAAACGGGAGCGGGAAGGCGTGCAGATCGTGCTGCGTGCCAGAAAAAATTTAAAAGATGTTAATGTTTCCGTAATGCTGGACTCTCCAAATGACAAATTAACTGTAACTCCGCTGCTGGTTGGGCACGTCAAGGTACCCAAACCCGGTTATCTGACTGAAAAGTGCACCTGGTGGCCGGATCCTTTGCTTCCTTATGCCGACAAATTCCCTCTGGACGCAGATACGTGGCAGGCAGTGTGGCTGGACGTCTGCACCACTTATGATTGCCCCGCCGGAGTTTACACCGCCAAAGTTATTGTCACTGCTCCCGGAGCACCGGCGTTGCAGATCCCGGTAAATATCAATGTATGGAATTTTGCCCTGCCCAAATTCCCCACTCAACCCTCGCTGATAAATTTCCATACAGACAGCAACCATGCTGCATTTATCCCCAAAGAACGCAGAGAAAAAGTTGCGGCAGAATTTATCGCCTACCGTCGGGGACAGCGTAATTTTGCATCCCTTTCTCCGGAAGCAAAAAAGTTGCGACAGTTGGAAATTGATACCGAAACACTGCTTTTGGAACACAACGTCACCCCCGCGCCGCTATACATTACTCTGCGCCGTCTGGCAAAAGCAGATGTTCAGCGGTGGCGCAACGGCGGCGGACGCTCTTTCAGCGTGACCTATCTGCCACCCAAAGAAGCAAAGATCGGCAAACCTTTTGCGCCGTGGGTCGAAAATATGGTAATGAACAATTTAAATAAAACCGTCCCTGCTCTTGCCGCTGACGGTTTGATGGATGGCGCATATTGTTACGGCTTTGATGAGATCAAAAATGATAAATTTTTCGCTGCCATGCAGCTGATGAAAAAAGTTAAAGCCAAATATCCGAATCTTAAGATCATTACCACCACTGAAGACAGAGAGTTCGGCAAAAAGAACGGACTTGATAAAGTCGTTGATGCCTGGTGCCCGCAGGCTGAACGCTTTATCGAACAGATCGATCTTGTCCGTCAGGTGCAGAAAGAGGGTAAAGAGGTGTGGTACTATGTCTGCTGCTGGGATCCCGGCATGGATATGCTCATTGAGAAGTCCCTGACTGCTCCCCGGCTGTTGTGCGGATTAGCCCAGAAAAAATTCGGTGCTGACGGTTTCTTATATTATGGGGTTATCAGCGGCAATAAATATCAGGATATGATCACTTCCGGACCTTTGACAACACACACCGGCAACAACCGCAGTAAATACAATGGTTGCGGACTGCTGATCTATCCCACCGACAAAGGTCCTGCTTCATGCCTGCGTTTGAAAGCAATGCGTGACGGTTTTGAAGATATTGAATATTATCATCTGCTTAAAGCCATCGATCCGGCAACTCTTTCTGCCGCCGACCGCAGGGAAAGAGAAGAATTGCTCAACATCCCCGGCAATGTAGTCACCGGTCTGGAAAATTATGACCTTTCCGGTGACACCACCGGAGCCTACCGGGAAAAAGTCGGCAAATTCCTTGACCGGGTGCTGAAAGGCAAAAAAATCAGGATTGGCAAAGCATCAACGCCGGAAATCACCTTCCGTGAAAAAGAGAACCGCACCCAAGCCAAAGTGGGCAATACGCTCACATTCACCATCACAGCGCAGGCTGACGGCGAAGCATGGGATGAAGGAAGCTGTACCTTTATATTGAATAACTCTTTCAATAAGCGTCTGCTGGCAGTCAACTGCGATTTTGCCAAACAGAATCCGGTCGTGGTAAATTACAAGGTGGAAGAACCGATGGTACTCACAGTGCGGATCATTCAGGTAAAGGATGCCAAAGGGAAAGCTATCGTTTCCAGAGGGGCGAAAACCCGTGGCATCGCCTGTTCTCCTGAAAAACTGCTTCCCGGTCGCCCTGCCCCGGATGATTTCGCCAAATTCTGGCAGCAGGCAAGAGAGAAGAGCAAAGCGCTCAAAGTCACTGCCAAGCCCTTCCCTGCCAACTTCTACAAAGACCGCCGGGCGGATCTGCTTTCGGTCACAGTCGATGGCGACACCTTTCAGGGAATTTTGATCACTCCGGCAAAACCGGGGAAATATCCGGTAACGGTCAACCTCCCCGGAGCCGGTCCCGGATTCGGCAAACCATGGGTTGGCGGTACGGCGGATAACATCGGTCTGCATGTGAATATCCACCGTTATCCATGGACGGCTGATCAGAAACTCCGCAATCAATATTTTCAGGAGGCAAATAAAAAGTTCGGGATGAACTACTTCTATTTTGGAGCGGAAAAACCGGAAACCTACTTCTATTATAAAAGTATTATCGCCATTTGCGCTTTTACCGATTATGCCATTGCCCAGCCGGAATTTGACGGCAAAAATCTCTTTGCCACCGGTTCCAGTCAGGGGGGATTCCTCGCCACAGCGTTGACGGCGATCCACGGCAAAGTTACCGCTTTGAGTATCAATGTACCGGCTATGTGCGACCACTTCGGGCATCTGCTGGGCAGACAATCCGGCTGGCCGGAACTGTTGAAACATCGCAAAGATGCCGATATTACTGCCGGATATTATGATGCGGTGAATTTCGCATCTATGATAAAAGTACCGTCACTGGTGGCTGTTGGTTTTCTTGACCACACGGCTCCGGCTGCAGGTGGGTATATTCTCTACAATCAGCTGAAAGGCGAAAAAATTCTGATTCCGCTGCCTGATTCCGGACATGCGATCACCCCTGGTTACGGCAAGGCAAGCAAAGCATTTTTTTTGAAAAATCTCAATAAAAATTAAAAGGAAGTTGACCAATGTTAAAGAACGCTGTCATAAAACCGATCACCGGAACTTTTGTTAATATGATGATCTCCGATACGGGGATCTGCAACTCCGGGTTAAAAGAGTGGGAGCAGGATTTCCGGATGATGGATGTTCTCGGCATAGATCACCTTTTCGTGATCCGCACTGAATGTGAAAGAGATGGATTCCGCATTTCCGCTGAAGACCCCCGCTCCACCACCTGGCCGGAAGATGAAAATCTGCTGGATATGATTTTCCGCCTTGCCGAAAAGCACAACATGAAACTTTTCCTTGGCGGTCCGCAGAATATCACCAATCTTCATCTTGGTGACTGGAAAAAAGAGATCGATGATACCAAACGTTACTACGACCGGACAGTTGCAAAATATGCCGGTTACAAATGCCTGCAAGGTTTGTATGTCACTTTGGAAGCATTACCGTGGCACTTTAACTTTCTGGATATATGCAGGGAAGTACTGATCTACTTCAGAAAGAATTTTCCGGAAAAGAAAACCCTTATGTCCCCCGGATTCAATGCGCTTACCGGAGACATGTCCCGCCGCTATTCCATAAAAGAATGGGTTGATATTTTCGGTCGTTATTTTTTTGAACCTGCAGCCGGTATGCTGGATTACTGCGCGTTACAGGATGGGATTGCCGTTCCGGCATGTTTTCAAGGGGAAATTCAGGACAACGGATTATCACAATGGTATCAGGCTGTAGAGGAACTTTTCAAAAAATGCGGCATTGAGATGTGGGGCAATATTGAAACATTTCAGAGGCCTTTCCCCGGTCACGGCGAGCCTAAAGGAGTATTCCGTCAGGGAGATTACCGGTCGCTGTATATGAAACTTGCAGAAGCATCACCGCTGGTAAAAAGACTCATCACGTATGATTTCTTTACTTGCATGAGTCCCAATACTGAATGGGGTTCATCCCGCAGGCTCCTCGCCAGATATATGGAAATGATCGGCAAAGATCCATCTGCAATTGATGAAATATACAACTGACGCTGAAAATGTTGTTTCGTCTTTATAAATTTTCATAAGGCAGCCGGATTATGTTGTTCTCCGGGAAATGCATTTGCAAAAGCGTATGTAATGTGCTATATTATATAAATGTATTTTTTCGTGAGAACAAAACATTAATCAATCAGGAGAGAAATTATGTTCAGTGCATCCGATCTTAAAAAAGGTCTCAAAATCGAAATCGACGGAGCTCCCTGGCTCATCACCGAGTTTGAATTCTGCAAACCCGGTAAAGGAACTGCTCTTTACCGTTGCCGCATGAAAAACATGATCACCGGCGCCGGCATGGAAAAAACCTATCGTCCGACCGATAAAATCGACGAACCGGATATCGAAGAGCGCGAGCTTTACTACTCCTACAATGACGGTCACAACTATGTTTTCAGTGACCCGGTGACCTATGAAGAAATGGCACTGGCTCCGGAAGTTCTCGGCGACAAAGCCTACTTCCTCATTGAAGAAAGCCTCTGCAACTTCATCCTTTTCAATGGCGAACCCATTGACATCACCCTGCCGACCTTTATCGAAAAAGAGATCGTCGAAACCGAACCAGGTGTCCGCGGTGATACCGCTACCAACGTCACCAAACCGGCAAAAATCGACAATGGCTATGAGATCCAGGTGCCGCTTTTCATCAACGAAGGCGACATCGTCAAGATCGACACCCGTACCGGCACCTATGCCGAACGTGTCAGTAAAAAGAACTGATTTCAACGTTTTTTGAAGGACTCCGGAATTCCGGAGTCCTTTTTTACAGGACAAAAACGCCATGCTTACCTCCTGGTATCTGCCGACACTGCTGTCCGCCATCGGACTGGGGATTTACGATATTTGCAAGAAACATTCAGTCAAAGATAATGCTGTAATGCCCGCATTGTTTTTTGCAACCTTATCCGGATCACTGTTTTTTGCGCTGTTTTCCGGAATACGCGGTGAACTGATTCCGGCACTGAACTGCACAGTCGCCGAATTTCTGCTGATCCTGCTGAAGTCCGCACTGGTAAGTTCCAGTTGGATATGTGTCTATTATGCAATGCGGGAACTGCCGATCTCCCTGGCATCCCCGATCCGTTCCACCTCTCCGCTCTGGACGATGATCGGGGGCATCGCCATATACCGTGAACTGCCGACCAAACTGCAAGCGTTGGGTATGGTGACGATTTTAGTGGGCTACATGCTCTTTTCCCTGCTGGGCAAAAAAGAGGGGTTTCCATGGAAAAGCAAAGGGATGCAGCTGATCATTGCCGGAACACTGTTGGGAGCCGGTTCGGCGTTATATGACAAATTTCTGCTCAACACATTGCAAATCGACCGCCAAATGCTGCAATTGTATTTTTCATTGGATCTGGTGATCCTGTTGGGGGCAGCGTGGGGAATCAGGGCCTGTTTCGGGCACCGCCACAAATTCAATTGGAAGTGGAGCATTCCGGCGACCGGCATTTTGTTGATCATCGCAGATTATTGTTATTTTTATGCAGTAAGTCAGCCGGAAGCTCCGATTTCCATGATTTCACTGGTCAGACGTTGCAGCTGTGTCGTAAGTTTTTTCATCGGAGCAATGATATTCCGCGATAAAAACATCCGGAAAAAAAGCTGGGCACTACTGCTGCTGATATTGGGAGCGGCACTGCTGGCACTGGCGAAATAATACACCTGTTTGAAAAATGCGGCAACGCATGGTATATTATCGAAAATCATTATATTTTTACACACAAACAGGAGCTGAAAAAATGCAACATGATGGTACTTTGCAATATGTGCCGCAAATTACTCCGTCGCATAGCATATATCTGAACACAAACGGGGATTTACAGTATCCCGGCTCGTTGAGTTCTCAAACTCTTGATTTTTACAAACAAGCATCCGGATACGACCAAACTGTCACGGTTGAAACAGCAAATTATTCCGGAGAAATATTGCTCTCCACCTTATGGAATCAATCCGGAGCAATCGTAACCAATGGCGCAAGCGGCGGCACTTGCAACCTGTATTGCCCCTATCTGCCCGGTACGACAACTCGCACTGTGACCGGATGCACCAATACTGCCGCCGGACAAATACTGCACTTTTTTACAGAAAAGCGCGGTCTTGATCTGCAGTTGCAGCTAACCGTAGATGATGAGTATACCAGTTCCAAAGATGGCACCGTTATTGAAATAAAATCTGACGGTTCTACTGCCGGGACTGTGTCTTTTGCAGAAATAAATCATTTGCTATCAGGTTATAACCTCTTATCCACCAGCTGTGCAGCAGCACTGATGTATGCCTGCGGAGTAGTACAGCAGGCAAATTACGGTACATCGACTGGCACCGCATGGGATATTGATTTGATGTTTCGATCCGGCTTGAAGAGTGCCAATGTCATCAGGCTTTATCAGCCCAGGTCATACTACTGGGGTTCCGCCAGTGGAGAAACCTACACCCTTACCGATGGTGCATTTGAAATAATCATCGATACTCTGCTTGCCGGAACTCCCATCGGGGTATCCTATCCGGGACATGCGCTGGTGTTGGACGGTTACGACAGTTCAACAGACTCTTTTCACGTCAATTTCGGTTGGGGCAAAAATTCCTCGACCCGCTGGTATACCCGGGAAGAATTCAAAAAACTTAATTTTTATGAATTTATTTTCGACCTTTCCACCACTGCGGAAAACAATTTCACCGTCAATGATGCCGACTTTTACGGCAGGGGAACCATGCTGCGTGCCTTTGAACAGGCAAATTCCGGCATGGGGGACAACACGATCACATTCTCTGGAAGTGTAAACAACAAATCTCTGGAACTGAAAGATACCATCCGCTTGAGCGATAAAAACCGGATCAACGATTT
This sequence comes from Lentisphaerota bacterium, assembly GCA_015061495.1. Classification (GTDB taxonomy): domain Bacteria; phylum Verrucomicrobiota; class Lentisphaeria; order Victivallales; family Victivallaceae; genus UBA1784. The sequence goes on along the minus strand of SUWL01000003.1, from coordinate 5,219 downwards.
TAACATGTCGGTTTCTGTTACCGATTCCCGGTCATTCAATATCGCGATCGGCTTTTATGCCAATGCTAATGCTTCGGCGGAATTCAACAACTTCAGCGGAGATCTGATCCTCAACAGCAATTCGGTCAATAATTACGGCTTGTATTTCGACTTGGCCAACTCGTTAACCGTATCAGCAAATGGAGCTCTGTTTTTCGCGGGGAAATACACTGTTAACAGCGACTACTCCGCCGGAGCAAAAGCGGTCACGACAGCTTTGCAGAACAGCCGGGATAACAACTCTGCAGTTGCTGATACCATCGTCGCCGCCGGCAATGGTACCATGTTTATCGGCAGTAAATATAACGATGTCATAACGTTGGCAAACCGTACAATTTCGGTGGGGAATTTCAGTCTTGGCGACGGAGATGACAAAGTCTCGGTAAGTAATTATTCATCCTTGTATGGTGTGATCAACCTGGGAAGTGGAAACAATACGCTCACAGTTGACAGCACCAGCCGGATATACGGTATGCTGACGGCGGCAACAAAACTGAATATCGATCTGAAAAATGTGCTCACGAACGAAGCAGTTTTTACCCTGAAACAAAATGTCTATAACCTTTTTTCTTATGCAACCTCAATCGCGGTAAATATTGCAGAAGCTGCCGTTGGTACTTATACACTTTTTAAAGCGGCTGCCGGAGCACTCAACGTCAACTTTCTTAAAAACATATCCATCACTGTCACCGGCAGCGGAACCGCCGATCGAACTTTGCAGGCATCCGGAACTGCATCCAGTGAATATGCCGATCTGCTTTTTGAAAACGATGCATTGAAGCTCAAAGTAAAAGGCGGTTATGACACTGTTTCGCCCACAATCCCGAAAAATTTATCAGCGACAGTTTCCGGGGACGGAGTGCTTCTGGACTGGGAGGATTCCACGGACAACGCCAAAGTCGCCGGATACATGTACCGTTACGGAACAAGTGCCTCGCTTACCGGCAGCGGAACTCAAGCAGTCCAAAGCGAAGTTTCATTGGCAAAACTTGCCGTCGGCACTTGGTATTATCAGGTGCGCTCATTTGATATAAACGGCAATTATTCCGACTGGTCAGAAGTAAAAAGCTTCATCGTAAAAGCATCAACCGTAATCGTCAGCAGCGGCGGAACAATTGTCTCCTCCGGGACATACCTTAACGGTAAAATGCTTAATTCCGGTATGACGATGAAAATATCTTCCGGTGGATCAGCAGACAATACTGCCGTTAATTCCAATGCTGAAATGTATGTCAGTTCCGGAGGAGTTGCGAACAGCACCACCGTCAACTCCAACGGCTACCTGTGTGTTTTCGCTGGAGCAGCAACTAATACTACCGTTAATGCGTTCGGTAACATGCGTCTTGTTTTCAATGGGACAGCCAATAACACCATCATCAACAGCGATGGGGTAATGGAGTTGTTCAGCGGCGGAACAGTGAACAATACCACCATAAACTACCGCGGTTCCATGTATATCATTAATTCCGGGACGGCAAATAATACAGAAATCAATAACAGCGGTTACGCGATCATATATTCCGGTGGCAAAGCGAACAGCACCACCGTTAATTCCGGAGCTTACCTGGGCATCTCTTCCGGTGGAATAGCGAACAACACCACCGTTAATTCCGGAGCTTACCTTGACATCTTGTCCGGCGGGACGGCAAGCGGCGCCACCGTAAACCACAACGGTCGTATAACGGTCGCCGCCGGTGGCAAAGCCTCTGCCATAAAGGAAAATGGCGGTTATGTCGATGTTGGCAATGGCGCAAATGTTATATTTGCTGCCAACACAGTCAGCGGATTGAGCATTGACGACAGAATGACTGTTCACGAACATACTGTAGCAAATGATATCATTGCAAATTCCGGAGGATATATTGACATCTTTTCCGGGGGAATTGCGAACAATACCACCATCTATTCCGGAGGCGGAATACGCATTCACGCAGGCGGAACGGTGAACAATACCACCGTTAATTCCGTAGCTTACCTGGGCATCTCTTCCGGGGGAATTGCAAACAGCACCACCGTTAATGCCGGCGGCTATATGTGCATCTCATCCGGCGGAACGGCGAACAGCACCACCTTGAATAACGGCAGAATGTACATCTACTACGGCGGAACAGCGAACAGCACCACCGTTAATTCCGGCACTTACTTGTTCCTCTACACCGGTGGAATAGCGAACAATACCACCATCAATTCAGGAGCTTATTTGCGCATCTCTTCCGGTGTGATTGCAAACAGCACCACGGTTAATGCCGGCGGCAGCATGGATGTCAACACCGACGCTCATGCCGAGAAAACAGTTCTGCATAATCATGGCACTATGACGATTGCCGGAACCGCCAACAGCACCGTCGTTTCCGGAACATGGCACCATTCAGGAGGAGTGATGCGCGTTACCAACGGTGGTATTGCCAGCAACACCCGGATCCATGCCTACGGTTCAGCCACCGTTTATGCTAACGCACGGATCATCAGTACCACCATCAATTATGGTGATTTGTGGCTTTCCGGAGGAACTGCAAGCAGCACAACCGTCAATTATGGCGGCGGGCTCACGCTTCATTCCGGTTCTGCGATAGACACCGTGGCAAACAGCGATGGAAGAATCTTCAACTCTGCCGTCATGAGCAATATTACGCTGAATGACTATGCGGACTGCTATGTTTCAAGCGGCGGCAACGCTGAAAATATTCAAGTGAATACTTCCGCAAGTTTTTGGATTTACAATGGCGGAGCAGCGCAGAATATCAGCTTGCAAAACCAGGCGGAATTGTCGCTTTTCGGCGGTTCTGCACTTGCAGTTACTGCAGCAGACAATGCTCAACTGAATTTACACAGCGGCAATGTCAGAGAACTTACCGTAAAAGACAATGCGGCGGTGAATATCGAAAATGCCAATATTTCCGGAATGATGTTGAGTTCCGGAACCACACTAAACGGATTCAGCTTCACCGGCGACAAATATTTCAATTTCATCACCAACGGTTCTGCGATCATCAGTTCCGGGGCGGTCATCAGCAGAACGGCACTCAATATCAGCAAAGGATCGGTAGATAAAATCACTTTTTCTGCGGCTTCAATGAATATTTGCAGCGGAGGAACAGCGCTCAATACCATGGCTATGGCTGCCGCAAATGTCAATGTGTTCCGGGGCGGTGTCGCCAGCGGCACTACGCAACAGTTCGGCTCTCTGACCGTTTCCAGCGGAGGAAGCGCAGCTGACACCATCCTCGGCACCGAAAACGATGAATACTATTACGCCGGGATGTTTATATCCAGCGGCGGCATTGCAGAAAATACCGTTATCAGAGGCAATGCTGTAATGTATTTAAGAGGCGGTATCCACCGTGGGATGCTGTATATCCATAACAATGCCAGTGTCAACGTTTCAAGCGATTCAGTGATCGATTTCACCTTGAGCAGTTCAACCGGATCGGCTTATATTATCAATAACCTGGCAAAGATCAAAGGAGTCGGCAATATCTCTCCGGCTTATACCATCACTGTTGCAAACGATCAGGCTGCCGGGACTTACAAACTGGCGCAGGGAGCTGAAAACTTTTCAGGTTCAGTATCCATCGGCAACGGAACAACGATTTTCGGTTCGGTTGCAGTAAATGGAGAAGCATTGAAATTCAATGGAACAGATTATCTGCTCACAGAGGAATCCGGGAATTTGACCCTTTCAATATGCGATCTCACTGCTCCGGAAATCACCATTTCCGTAAATACGGCTTCTCTGACCAATAAGGATGTGACACTCACCGCAACTGCCAACGAAAATTGTGTGATAAAATACTGTATCGGCAATGGTTCATGGCAAACTTACACCGACAGGGTTACCATTTCTGCCAATAGTGTTGTCAACTTCCGGGCGATTGACAATGCGGGCAATATTGCTGAAAAAAGCATTTACATTGACAATATCGACAAGACCGCTCCAACACTGGATGTCTCGGTAAATATCACGGAGCTGACCAACCAAGATGTGATATTGACAGCATCTGCAAGTGACGGAAAAATCGAATATTTCGACAATGGCAAATGGAATGTCGGAAATTCATTTACCGTCAGCCAAAATGGCGCTTACTTATTCAGAGCAACCGATGAAGCGGGCAATATTGCTGAAAAAAGCATTTACATTGACAATATCGACAAGACCGCTCCAACACTGGAGATTTCCGGTAACGCAACCGCTCCCACCAACAAAGACGTGGTGCTTTACGCCTCTGTCAGTGACGGAATGGTGGAATACTTTGCAAACGGCAAATGGAACACAGGAAACACTTTGACCATTTCTCAAAATGGGACTTACTCTTTCCGCGCGACTGATGCCGCTGGTAACATCACCGAAAAATCCGTTGAAGTGACCTGCATTGATAAATTTGCACCAGTTATCTCCATTATAGCAGATCACCTCGCGCCAAAAGAGGAAAAAGTTATTTTGACTGCCAACATCACAGATGACAATCCTGAAAGATTGGAATATTCATTAGACGGCAATCAATGGCACACTTATTCTTCGGCGTTGTCTGTTTCTTCTAATTGCGCTGTTTATTTCCGGGCAACCGATGCTGCTGGAAATATCAGCAATCTGACTCATGACGTTACCCAAATCGCTTCTGCACCTGTAAAAATTTACAGCTCAGGCACATTGGTTGCCGATTCAAATCACATCGACAATGCCAAACTGGTTCCCGGCGGCAACAACCAGATGTTCATCTCCTCCGGCGGGGTGGCAAATAACACCATCGTGGATAACTACTGCTCAATGTATGTTTACAGTGGCGGTGTGGCAAATGGTGCGACCGTCTACTATATGGGTCAGCTCTATGTCGATAAAGGGGCAGTCCTTAACAACGGCATCATCCGTTTCGGGAAAACCTACATTTCCAGCGGCGGCGTGGCGAGCAATACGGTCGTTTCCCACGGTGGTCTGGTCTTTGTTTCCAGTGGCGGCAAAATGGAAACTGCCACTGTTTCCAGCGGCGGTTGGATACATCTCTACTATGGAGGTCATGCCAATAATGCCACGGTCAACGGATTTGGTCGTTTCTACGTTTCCAATGCCGCTTCAGCCAATAATGTAACGGTAAACTCCAACGGCTTGAGTTTCATCTATGCCGGAGGAAAAATGGTCAAATCCCTGATTCAAAAGAGCGGTTCAGTCCATGTTTACGGCGGCG
>SUWL01000079.1 GCA_015061495.1 Lentisphaerota bacterium | reverse complement strand
GTTTTTCTCCGACACCGACGAACATTTCCACGAAGTCTGAACCGCTGATGGAGAAAAACGGTACACCGGCTTCACAGGCAACTGCTTTAGCCATCAGGGTCTTACCGGTACCGGGATCGCCGACCAGCAGACAGCCTTTGGGGATTTTGCCGCCGACCAGCTGGAAACGCAGGGGATCGCGGAGATATTCGACGATTTCAGTGATCTCCTCTTTGGCTTCATCGGCACCGGCGATATCGTCGAAGTGGACATTCAACTCATTCGGCGGGATCATCCGTGCTTTGCTTTTGCCGAAATCCATCGCGCCATGACCATTCATCCGCATCTGACGGACGGAAATGAAATAGATCACCCCGATGATGATCAGAATGGGAAGGATGCTGGCAAATATGAAATTCCAGAAGCCGGAACTGTCCGGATCGACGGTGACCTTTGCACCGGATTCACGCAAAGCCTGTTCCAGGCTATCGGACATGACAACCCTGGTGATGTAAAGTTGCTGTTCGCCGCCGGACTTGTCATCTTTTTTCAAAGTTCCCTCAATGCGGAAAATATTATCTCCGTCAGCAACCATATTGACCGTGTCGATCTTCTTTTCCTGAAGGTATTTCTCGAACTGGGTCTGATTTGGCTCTTCCGGCTGGCTGGCGCTGCCGGATTTGAAAAGCAGCATTGCTCCGATAAGCAGCATGATAAAAAGCCAAACCAGTGCCGCTCTGGAACGGTGCTGGTGCGGGGGAGTTTTTTGTTTCGGCGGATTGCCGTTGCTATTCTGATTCATTGAATCCTCGTCAGCTGATTGCTTTGATGATGGTCCAGATCACGACTCCGGCCAGAATAATACCGCCGCCGATCAGAATGAGATTGAGCATCATATTGGTTTTTTCCTGCTTCTTTTTCTCATTCATCGTCCGGATGCTGAAGTTGGTCAGCGTCTGGGTGGTCGTGGTATTGGTAGTGGCACTGCCGAGATCGATAGTGTGGGTGAAGTGGCTGTCCTCCGATTTCCCGGAACCGCTGTCAAAGAGGACTTCAACATGACCGAAACAGACGAGGTCGGAATTTTTCAACTCTCTTTCGGTGATCGGTTCGTTATTGACTTTAGTACCGTTGGTACTGTCGTTGTCCCGGAGGATATACTTTACTTCGCCGTTTTCTTCGACCCGGATGATATCCGCGTGATGACTGCTGACGCTGCCGTCTGCCAGCTGGATATCGGAAGAGTCTTTTCTGCCGATACTCATGGTTTCACGGTCAATTTCAAAACTTTTACCGCGCAATTTTTCGTAAAGGACAGTGAATTTGGGATTTTTTTCCATTTTGAATACCGATTGTTTAGCGTCCCCTATGGGGACATTATCCTTAAAACTGTAAAATTCCATTAAGGCAATATAACACCTGAATGTGTTGTTTGCAATCTTAAAGCGGTGGTTTTTCGGATTTTTTTTCAAATATTTTATCATTTTTGCAAATATCGCGGTTATTTGTGAGAATTCCGGTTGAAAAAATCGGTTAGAGAGGCTACAGTAATTAGGAATGATTGAAAGTTTCGATCAGGAGTTTTTACATAAACAACGAAGATTTTTTTTGACAGATGATGGTGTTTTTTTATGAATGATATCCGGCCTTTATTTGAGAATCGTGCAGGAAGCAAAGCCCGGATCGCGGTTTGTTTGAGTGGAACCGGGAGCAATGCCAAAGTGTTGCTGCAAAAATTCCGGCAGCCGGATTGCAGTTTTGAGATCGCGGTGTTGTTTACCGACCAGCCGGAAACTTCTGCGGCAGTGAAACTGGCACAGGAGTATGATGTCGCATGTGAATCGCTGGATATCTGCAAATATTATGCCGCAAACGGTGAAGACAGCGTCAAACTTGATACCCCGCACCGTCGGGAATTGAGAAAATCCTGGAGCGGTGAAGTCTGGGAAAAATTAAAGCCGTATAATTGTGATTTTGTGGTGTTTGCCGGATTTGTGCCATTGAATGATCTGCCGGATATGATCCCGTGTCTGAATGTACATCCGGGGGATCTTACGGTTGAAAAAGATGGCAAACGGCTCTATGCCGGATTGCATTATCTGCCTGTTGAAAATGCCATTTTGAATGGTGAAAAATCTTTGCGCAGCAGCGTGATACTCGTTCCCGGATATTCCAAAAGCCAAGTGGTGGACGGCGGTCCGGTGCTGGGGATTTCCGCTCCGATGGAAATCGATTTTGATGGGGCGGCACTTGAGGAGCTTAAAGCGTGTAAATCCGGTCGTACTGCACCGCCTTACCATGATAAACTGCGGGATATCGCCGGGAAAAATGTGGAAAAATTGAAATATTCCGGTGATCACGTGGTTTTGCCGCAGGCAGTGGAATATTTTGCTTCCGGCAGATATGGTGTCAATGAAAAAGACGAACTCTTTTGCAAGGATGACTCCGGCATTTGGAATTGCATTGAAACCGTGGAGTTTTTTCCGGATGGTCAAGCTCCGGAAATGCATCAGAAAAAATCTCCGGCATCCAAACTGAAGCAAAACGGATTTAAACGGCTCTGCAAATACTTGTACATCAAAATGGTGCGTGGGACCGGTTCGCCGGATTACATTGCCCGCGGCTGGGCATTGGGGATGTTTGTCGGTTGTGTGGTTCCGGTATTTTGTCAGCTGATCGTCTCGGTGCCGTTGTCCTTCGTTTTCCGCTGTTCAAAAATTGGCGCGGTACTGGGGACATTTATCACCACGCCGCCTACGGCGATATTTATTTATCCGGTATTGATCTGGGTGGGAAACAAGGTCATAAACGGCAATTTGTCGGCGGATTCTGCCGGGAAATTATTGGAAATATTCAACAGTGATCTGCCTTTTATTGACAAATGGCAGGCATTCGCAGATACCGGAGGATCGCTGGTGGCGGCATTCTTTGCCGGCGGTTTGCTTTGGGCGGTGATCATGACTCCGCTGACTTATTTCGGGGTGCGTTTTCTGGTGGTGCGTTACCGGAAAATGCGCGAAGCGTTACGCAAACGTTCTGCAAGAGAGTAAAATATGAATTACCGTGAACTGTGTATCGGGATAAATATGATTTCCGGTCTTGGGTATTTGCGATACAAAGCTCTTTGTGAAGCATTCGGTTCACCGGATGCCATCCGTGCCGCAGAACGCGGAGAATTGCAGAAAATTCCGGGGATCGGGCAGATCATTGCCGAGAGGATCGTTGAATTTGACTGGGATGCCGAATTGAGCAAAGAACTGGCGATTGCCGATCGTGGCAATGTCCGGATCACTACGCTGGCGGATGATGATTACCCGGAGTGTTTGCGGGAGTTGAGCGATCCGCCGCTTGCTCTCTATATCCGGGGCAAACTGCCGAAAGATTTTGACCGTTCCGTGGCGATCGTCGGCAGCCGGCGGGTCTCCAATTACGGCGAAAGAATGGCGGTGCTTATGGCAGAAGGAGCCGCGGCGAATGGATTTACGGTCGTTTCCGGGCTGGCACATGGTATTGACACTATCGCCCACAGTTCAGTTGTCAAACTTATGGGGCGCACGATCGGGGTGCTTGGCGGCGGATTGCTGCACATGTATCCGAAAGAAAATATTCCGCTGGCAAGAGAGATCATCAACTGCGGTGGAGCAATAATCAGTGAATTTCCGCTGAATTTCCCCATCAGCCGTCACAATTTTCCCAGAAGAAACCGGATCGTCGCGGCCTTGAGCCGGGGTGTGCTGGTGGTTGAAGCCGGGATCGAGAGCGGAGCGATGATCACCGCCCGTCTGGCATTGGAAATGGGCAAAGATGTTTTTGCGGTGCCCGGGAGAGTTGATAATTTTCAAGCCAAAGGCTGCCACAAACTTATCAAAGAAGGAGCAGCGCTGGTGGAAGACTTCGGCGATGTCTGTCTGGCGCTTTCGCCGGACTGGATACCCGGTATCGGTCAACGGCCCAAAGAAGATGATGAGGGCAATCCCATTTTGCCGCCGGATTGTCTGCAGGTGTACAAGATCCTTAAAAACGGTGAAGCTGATCTGGAAGAGCTGCAGGAAGCCACCGGAATGGATACCGGAGTGCTGCTTGCCGTGCTGATGCAGTTGGAAATAAAATTAATGGTTGAACGGGACAGTGAACACTATTATCACCTGACCGAGATCCATTGAACGGCGCAAAAGGCTGGATCCCGCAAGCAGGAGTCATGCTTTTTTATCCAGCAGAGAAGCGGCATGCTGCAGAGCTGATGCCCCTCCACCAAGCATTCTGGCAAGTTCCGGTACGGGATCGGCAAGGAGCTGGACTTCGGAAAAAGTCCGGTCGTTGACCGAATGTTTGACCACCCGGTAGTGCCGGTCGGCTTTTGATGCGACTTGAGCGAGGTGTGAAATACAGAGGATTTGCCGCTGTTTTCCGAGGTTGTGGAGTTCTTCAGCTACTTTGTTGGCGGTTTCGCCGCCGATATTCATATCGATTTCATCAAAAATAACTGTCGGTACGGCATCGGCATCGGCAAGGACGGTTTTCAATGCCAGCATGACCCGGGATAATTCGCCGCTGCTGGCGACTTTACGCAACGGGCGGAGTTCTTCGCCGCGGTTGGCGTTAAAGAGCAGTTCCAGACGGTCTTTCCCATTCGCTCCGGGGGGTACTTCGGTGAATGAGGCATCCATTTGTGCTCCGTTGAAACCGATAGCGGCGAGTTTTTCCAATGCCAGAGTTAAAAATTTCTGAACGGATTTTTTTCTGGCGGCAGAGAGTTTTTCTGCACGATCTGCCAAACTGGCAGTCAATTCCTTTTTTCTTGCGGCAAATTCGGCACGCTTATTTTTGGCATTGGTGAATTTTTGCAGACACTCCCGGACTTTTTCCCGGGTGTCGAATACCTGCTCCAGAGTTGGACCGTAGCGGCGTTTGAGAGTGTGGATCTCCCCGAGTCGGGCTTCGATGGCGCAGAGGGATTCCGGATCCAGATCCACTGAATCGGTCAATGCGGCAAGTTTGCCGGATAATTCGGAAACGGTATTTTGCAGATCTGCACATTCACCGGCTGCCTCCGGGGCAAGTGACGGGGCGAGTTTTTCCAGATCGCTCAACAGGTGGTAGACTGAACCTAACTGATCGGCGACTGAATTTTCGCTTTCGGTAAGCATGGCGGTAAGTTGTGCGATATTTTCCAATACCTGCCGGGCATTGGCACCGAGCCGCTGTTTGTCCGCCAGTATCCGGTCTTCATCCGGGGCGGGATCGATATGGTCGATCTCTTCGGCGATGAGGGAACATCGGTCAGCTTCTGCGGCATCCGGCAAGTCGGCTTCAAAGGCGGCGCATTCATCTTCCAGAGCTTTGAGGGCATAAAAGTTTTTTGCACACTCTGCTTTCAATCCGGCAAGATTTCCGAAAGAGTCCAGCAGTTCCATCTGCCGTGCCGGTACGGTGAGGGAAATTTGTTCATTGGCACCGTGGATATCGATCAACCGGCTGCCGACATCGGCAAGCAGTTTGGCTCCGACCGGAGTATCATTGATGAAGTTTCTGGTTGCAGAAGCGGAGATGGAACGGCGGATATTCAGGATTTTTTCATCCCGGGAGAATTCTATTCCGGCGTTTTCGAGGATTTGTGAAATTTCCTCTGCCAGTGTTTCCGGGACAGTAAATTCACCGCAAATGGTACAGTTTTTGCATCCGGAACGGATGATGTTTTTTTCAGCCCTGCCTCCGGCGAGCAATTCGATTGATGCCATCATGATGGATTTCCCGGCGCCGGATTCTCCGGTAAAGACGGAAAAACCATCCGCAAATTCAACGGAAGCATTTTCGATCAGGGCAAAATTGGCAATGGTCAGGTAATTCAGCATGCGTTATTCTCCGGAGCTTCCAGCAGTTCCCACAGCAGGGTTAAAGCGGCAATAGCGGCACGTTCGCGGATCATGCGGCGGTTGCCGCGCAGATGAAGTTCTTTGACGGCGGTAAGACCATCGACGGCAGCGGCGATGTAAACCAGACCGACCGGTTTTTCCGGAGTGCCGCCGCCGGGACCGGCGATACCGGTGGTGCTTACAGCGCAGCGGCAGGAGAGTTTTTTGCAGGCGCCCAGAACCATAGCGGCGGCACATTCAGAACTGACGGCACCGTGGCGTTCCAGAACTTCCCCGGGAACATCAAGAGCGGACTCTTTTACTGAATTGGCGTAAGAAACGATTCCTCCCATGAAGACCTCTGAAGCTCCGGGACAGGAGACCAGCAGATCGGCAGTAAGTCCGCCGGTACAGGATTCGGCACAGCCGATGGTAAGATTCCGTTCCCGCAGTTTGGCAATCAGGGCTCCCGGCAGGTCGAAACAACCGGGGATAAGAGCGTTTTTACCGAATTTCTCCTGCAGGGTGTTGATCGAAGCATCGAGAAGTGCCCGGTCATATCCGGATAGAAAAAGTTTGGTTCCGCCGGGAACCGCGGTATAGGCGATTTCAAGCGGCAAACCGGCAAGCAGTGGTTCGACGGTTTTGGCGACGAATGATTCTCCTGTGCCGCAGATAAGAAATCCGGAAGTATGCAGTTTACTGTCTCCGGATGAGCTGATTATATGAGCGAGCATGTTTCCCTCATGGAGGACTGCCGCGAACTCTGCCGGAGGTCCCGGCAGCAGATAGATGTGACGCATGAGACGGTCATATTCAGTTTTGAAATACAATCCGGAGGCGATCCCGGCGGGATTGTCAAAATATGTGCCGTTTTCGACGGTCATAGCCTGTTTGTACTGGAATTTCGGACAATGTCCGGTATGACGCTGCGCCCAGCGGGTTTCCACTTTTTGCTTGAGTTCTGGAACGATGAGAGTATTTACGGCGAAAAAGCGGCTGACGGTTTCCAGAGTGATATCATCGGAAGTCGGGCCCAGACCGCCGGAAATTATCAGCGTGTCGGCGATTTTTAAGGCGCAGGAGATAGCGAAAACAAGTTCATCCGGGTGATCACCGGCGGTAAATTCCATGACCGGGGGCAGGGCGTTTTTGGTAAGTTCCGTTCCCAGCAGCTGCAAATTGGTATTGCAGCAACCGCCCTTCAGCAGTTCAGTTCCGGTACAGATGACGGCAATCGGCATAAAAATCTCCATTCTCAAAAAAGTTTCCCGTGCGGGCGGATAATCTGATATCCAGATAAGATACCGCAATAATAGAAATTTTCAAGTCACTGGCATTAAAAAGAACGATTTTTTGCCGAACTTTTGATATCGCTTGTTTTAAGGAAACTTTTTGGAGATTTTGGAATTCGCTCCCGAAGCAGTATGAGGATTATTGCGCAGCCAAATAACCGGCAGATATTTTCAAACAGGGGTATATGATTTCAACTGTCCGCTGCTGAATAATGGCTTTCTGAATCATAATCCATCTCTTTCTGTCTTTTTCAGTGAAATAACTCAATATGATGTTATTCACCGGTTGAATCATAAAAATCGGGATTGGGGCGATCAGTGATGCTATGTGAAATTGAGTGTTTGCCAAATAAATATGTCACATAAAAAATAATTGCAAGAGAAAAGTACGATTATTTCCGGTTTTTCTGAAAAGGGCGTTTGCTGTGATAAATCACGAATTTTTCATTGACAATCTTCCCACTGGATGCTATATTATCGGGAATAAGCAGAAAATCAATATTGACATTTTGGTGATTTTATGAAAAACAGTTTTATCGGTGTGGATTTCGGTTCAGACAGCGTGCGTGCGGTTCTGGTTACTGCGGATGGTGAAATTCTTGCACAGAGTGTGCACAATTACAGCCGTTGGGCGCAGGGATTGTACTCCGACGCTTCAAAAAGTCAGTTCCGTCAGCATCCGAAAGATTATCTTGAGGGGTTGGAATCGGTGATCAAGGGGGTGCTTGCCGGTCAGAATGCCGGAGATGTCCGGGGGATCGGTGTCGATACGACCGGTTCAACACCGTGTGCCGTGGACGAAAATGGCGTACCGCTGGCATTGAGCGATGAATTTGCCGAAGATCCCGATGCCATGTTTCTTTTGTGGAAAGATCATACTGCACTCCGGGAAGCTGAAGAGATCAATGCTCTCTGCCGCTCATGGCACACTGATTATACCAGATACGAGGGGTATGGCTATTCGCCGGAATGGTTCTGGGCGAAGTATCTGCATGTTTTGCGCAGCAATATCAAGGTCCGGGAAAAGTGCTGCGGCTTTGTGGAACATTGCGACTGGATCACCTCCATGCTGGCGGGAGTTCCGGTCAAACCGGGCAGATGTACTGCCGGACACAAGGCGATGTGGCACGCTGAATGGGGTGGTTTGCCGCCGGAAGAATTTTTCGTGGCGCTCGATCCGCTGCTCGCGGGGCGCAGTTCCACGTTGTACAAGGAAACTTTTACCGCTGAACAGCCGGTCGGACACCTGTCGGCATACTGGGCGGAAAAACTGGGCTTGAGCTGTGAGGTCGTCATCTCCGGCGGGATGCTGGATGCCCACAGCGGAGCCATCGGTGCGGCGATCGAAGAGGGCAAAATGATCAAGGTCATCGGGACATCGACCTGTGAAATGCTGGTCGTCCCGGAAATCGACCGGACGATCCCGGGGATTTGCGGACAGGTGGATGGATCGATCGTCCCGGGTATGGTCGGATTGGAAGCCGGGCAGGCGGCATTCGGCGATATTTATGCGTGGTTCAAAAGATTTTTGAGTTACGGAGGGGAAGTGGATTTGCGGAAACTCGGTGAAGATGCCGCTGCACTTCCGGTGGATGATACGCTTGCTCTGGATTGGATGAATGGCAGGCGGACTCCGGATGTCAATCCGCATTTGACCGGAGCGATTTTCGGGATCAATCTGGGGACCACTGCGCCGATGGTCTTCCGGGCTCTGGTGGAAAGCACCGCATTCGGAGCCAAAAGGATCGTTGACCGATTCGCTGAAAAAGGAGTGGAGATCCGCAGTATTGCCGCGATCGGAGGAATTGCCAAAAAGTCCCCGTTTGTGATGCAGACCTGTGCGGATGTTTTGAATATGCCGATCAAAGAAGTCGCTTCCGATCAAGCGTGTGCGCTGGGCGCGGCAATGTTTGCATCGGTGGCAAGCAAAGTGCATAAAGATATCCATACGGCGATGGCAAAGATGAATTCCGGTTATACTTCCGAATATTTCCCCAATGCGGAAATGACGGAAATCTACCGCCGTAAATATCTCCGCTATCTGGCTTTGGCTGATGCTGTCGAAAAGGAAACAATGGATAACTTGCACTAAATAATGTATGGCATACATTGACGTCAAATCCGTACAGTGATATATTAACTGCAGATAAGTTGTAAAGATCAATGTATGTAAGGAGCAAATATGAAACGGGTTCTTTCAATTCAGGATATTTCCTGTGTCGGCAAATGTTCTCTTACGGTGGCACTGCCGATCATTTCGGCGGCAGGGATCGAAACGTCGATTTTGCCGACAGCGGTACTTTCCACGCACACGATGTTCAAAAACTTCACCTTCCGGGATTTGACCGATGATATTCCGGCGATCACGGAACATTGGCTGGCGGAAAAGATCACGTTTGACGGTATTGCCACCGGTTATCTGGGATCTTTCCGGCAAATCGAACTGGTGGAGAAGATCTTTGAAAACTTCACCCGTGACGGGGTTCTCCGTTTTGTCGACCCGGCGATGGGCGACAACGGTAAACTTTATGTCGGATTTGATGAAGCGTTTGCCCGGCGGATGGGGCAGCTCTGCGGTAAAGCGGATATAATCGTACCCAACCTGACTGAAGCGGCATTCATGCTCGGAGAAAAGTTTATGGAATCCGGCTACAGTGCCGGTGATATCCGGGCTCTGCTCAAAAGACTGTGTGAACTGGGTTGTCCGGTGGCGGTGCTTACCGGCGTTTCTCCGGAAGCTGGCAAATGCGGAGCAATGGCATACGACAGCCGTACTGACACTTACTGCGAATATTACAGTGAAAGACTGCCGGTGTCGTTTCACGGTACCGGAGATGTCTTTTCCAGTGCCTGCTTTGCCGCATTGATGCACGGTCAGAAGCTGGAAACTGCACTGAAAACCGCCGTGGAATTTACGGTCGATTCCATCCGTAAGACGATCTCTTATGAGGGGCACAACGATTACGGCGTGGATTTTGAAAGTGCCATTCCGCTGCTGCTTAAACTGCTTGCAGAATAAAATCCCAGGTGATAAAAGTTATTGCGCGGTTGACAAATCATCATGTTTGCGATTATCGCAAGCAACGACTGTTGAATGCAAGTATCACAAAATTTGGGACATTACCAAGTGAAAAACGGGCAGGAAACCAAAATTCCGGTTTCCTGCCCGCTCTGTTTTTACGTTTTTGACGTATCGGCAAATTACATCAGCATGCCGCCGTCAACGTTGATCACCTGTCCGGTGACATAGTCTGAATCGGGGGAGCAGAGGAAAGCTACCACATTGGCAACATCTTCCGGTTTACCGCCGCGTTTGGCAGGAATGATGGTCAGGAAGGCATCCCGGGCGGCCTGGGGCAGCTGGGCAGTCATATCGGTTTCGATATAACCGGGGGCAACGGCATTGACCTGGATGTTTCTGGCACCGAATTCTTTGGCGGTGGTTTTGGCAAGGGCGATCACACCGGCTTTACTGGCGGAGTAGTTTGCCTGACCGACATTACCCATTCTGCCGACGACGGAAGCGATATTGACGATTTTACCGACGCGG